>CAZOAE010000012.1:0-10959 GCA_964577725.1 uncultured Erysipelotrichaceae bacterium
AAACTACGAAAAAGAATACTACCAGTAGAATATATAAATTTTTTTATCTTGTAATATTTTCTTTTAAAAAACATACTTATCATCTATTAAATTATAACTATTTAATTACTAAATTACATCAATTCTTTTGCTAATGTAATCATCATTGATAAATCATCAATTTTATCAACCATTCTTTTTCTTCTTTTAGTTTTATAATCATCAATAAAATCTTTATATTTGTCAGGATATCTAGTTAAAACTTTATACCAAATAGGATTTTCTCTTAAAAACAAATATAAATCATTATTTTTATCTAATTGAGTTATTATTTCACTTCTCATTAATCATCATCTCTTTTGTATGGCTTTTGATTCCTTCTTGTTGAAAATGAAGAAACATCTTCTGTCGCAGTTATTTCCGATAAAATACTTAATATTTTCTTCATTCCATTTAAACCATCAGAAATTTTATCTACATCTATACCAGATAACATATTAAAAAATGATGAAAAATTTTCTTCTTTTGTTTCTTTTTCATCTTTTACTTCTTCATTAATTTCATCTTCTTTAAAAATATCATCATCTTTTCCATAAAGATCATATCTTTCAAATAATTCTTGCCAAGTAGTTTTATTATTTTTTACTTTTTCTTTTAAATAAGGTTTATCACGAATAAAAGACTTAAATTCTTCAAATGTCGCCATTATATCACCCTTTATATGATATGCAAAAAAATTATAAAGTACGCTGAATATATTTTAATAATAAATCTTTAACACCATTTTCACTTATAAACATAATATATAATGATTAGGAGGTTATATTTTATGTATAATTACGGTTATCCTCAAGGTGGATGTGGCTGTCCTTGCTACAATACTTCAAATGGTAATGGTTGGGGTGGAATATTCGCTTTCGTTTTAGTATTATTCATCTTATTAGTAATCATTGGTTTTGGAACTAATAATTATCTAAACAATAATCAAACTTATTAAAAACTATCATTTTAATAACTAGAACGGAGAGTTTAGCGACTTTCCGTTTTTTACTTGAAACTTAATTAATATTTGCTAAAATATCTATGTATGAAAAAAATTTGTTTTAATATAATAACTGATAAAGAAAAATCTTTAAGAATGCCTTGTGAAAAAATCACTTTTCCACTTGATGAAGAAATCAAAAAAATAATTTTTGATATGGTTGAATATCTTAAATTATCTCAAGATGAAGAATATGCAGAAAAAAATAATATCCGTGCGGGTGTTGGTCTTGCTGCACCCCAAATAGGAATTAATAAATGTTTTTTTGCAATTTATTATTTAGATGAAAATGGAAAAGAAATTAAATATGGTTTAATTAATCCAAAAATCATTAAATCATCAGTAAAAAAATGTGCATTAAGTAATGGAGAAGGTTGTTTATCAGTAAAAAATGACCATCAAGGTTTAGTTTACCGCTACTACAAAATAACTTTAAAAGCATTTGATGTTTTTGAAAATAAAGAAATTGAAATTAATGCAAAAGGTTATGATGCAATTGTCTTACAACACGAATTAGACCATTTAAGTGGTATCTTATATTACGATAGAATAAATAAAAATAATCCAAATTTACAAATAGAAAACTCAGTATTAATATAATTTTTTTATGTTTATATTCTTAGTTTTGTATTAAAAATAATGATAGAGAGGTTTAACAATGTCAAATTATCCTTTAAGTTCACCAGTTTCAATTTACGCCTTAGGTGGTTTAAATGAAGTTGGTAAAAATACTTATTGTATTGAAGATGAAAATAATTTAATTATTATTGATGCTGGAGTAATGTTTCCAGAAGAAAGTGTATTAGGAATAAATTATGTAATTCCAGATTATACTCATTTAAAAGAAAATCGTTGGAAAATTAAGGCTTTATTTATTACACATGGACACGAAGACCATATTGGGGGAATTCCTTTTTTAATAAGAAATGTAAATATTCCTGTAATTTACGCTCCTAAACTTGCTGTTGCTTTAATTAAACATAAATTAGAAGAAAATAATATTAAAGAAAAAGTTAATTTAGTTGAAATTGATGAAGAATCAATTATCACAATAAGTTCATCATTTAAAGTTTCTTTCTTCCATATGACTCACTCAATTCCAGATTCATATGGTATATGTGTTGATACAAATGAAGGAAGAATTGTCACTACTGGAGATTATAAAGTAGATTTAACACCAGTTGATAAAGATATTTCTTTAAGTAAAATCGCTAGAATTGGTGAAGAAGGTGTTGACTTATTAATGTCAGATTCCACTAATGCGGAAAAAGAAGGATATACTCCAAGTGAAAAATCAGTTATTAATTCAATTAATGAAGTTTTCACAAAAGCACCAGGTAGATTAATCATTTCTACTTTTTCAAGTAATGTTTCTCGTATTCAACAAATTGTTGAAGCAGCGGTAAATCATCACCGTAAAATAATTATTGTTGGTCGTTCAATGAATTCAATTATTGTAATGGCAAGAAAATATGGTTATATTCATATTCCAGATTCAGCAATTTTAAATCCAGAAGATATTAAAACAGTAAGAAATAATGAAATATGTATTTTATGTACTGGCTCACAAGGTGAACCTATGGCGGCTTTAAGTAGAATTGCTAATAATGAACACCCTTCAATTAATATTATTCCTGGAGATACAATAGTCTTTTCTTCATCACCAATACCAGGTAATACTGCTTCTATTAATGCAGTTGTCAATAAATTAACTAGACAAGGCGCTAATGTTTTAACAAATTCAATCTTATCAAACTTACACGCATCTGGGCACCCTTCAAAACAAGAATTAAGATTAATGTTAAAATTATTTAAACCAAAATATTTTATGCCAGTTCATGGTGATTATAGAATGCTTAGACTTCACGCTGAACTTGCAAATCAAATTGGAATTCCAAAAGATAATACTTTTGTTTTAAGTAATGGTGATGTTTTAACTCTTTTCCACCATAAAATTACTCCTGGAAAAAGAGTCCAAACAGATGATATATATATTGATGGAAAAGATATTTCTGGACTTTCAACCGCAGTAATTAAAGATCGTGAATTATTAAGTCAAGATGGTATGGTTTGTGTTTTAATTGCAATTAATTCTAAAACAAACTCTTTATTACTTAAACCACAAATTGTTTCAAGGGGATTTCTCGCGGATTCTCCAAAAACAACAATGATTTTTGAAAAAGCAGTCGAAATATTAGAAACTGAATTATTAAATTTATTATCAAATAAGGTAACATTTGGTGAAATTAAAAATACTATTAGAAATGTTATTTCTCAATATTTAAGTATTAAAACACACCGTAAACCAATGATTATCCCTTTAATTATGAATAAATTATGATTATTTTAGCATCTAAATCACCACGTAGAGTTGAATTACTAAAAAAAATTATTCCAACTTTTAATATTATACCTGCGAACATTGATGAATCATTATATCCAATTAGCCAAGTATCATATCAAAAAGGAATTAAAATTGCTTTAGATTTTCCTAATGATACTATTATCAGTGCCGATACAAGTGTTCAATTTAATGATAAAATATATGGTAAACCTAAAGATAAATTAGATGCCATATCAATGCTTAATGAATTATCAAACAATACCCATAAAGTTATCACTTACTATTCAATAATTAACATTAATAAAAATATTCAAATTAACAAAAAAATAATTAGTTATGTTACTTTTAATAAATTAACAAAAGAAGAAATAATTAATTATGTAAATTCCAATTCTCCCCTTGATAAGGCTGGTGCATATGGAATTCAAGATAATGAAAAATATCACATTATCAAAGAATTTATTGGTAGTAAAAATAATATCATTGGTTTACCAATTGAAGAAATTAATAATGATTTAATTTCCTTAGGCTTAAAAATATACTAAAAATAAAATCTCTCATACATTGTTATAGGAGGTTTTTTTTATGAAATACAACCATTTTTGCTATTATCCATATCAAACGAATAATACTAGAAACGGATTTTTATTACCTTTTGTTGGAGGTTTATTAATCGGGGGATTAGCAACACCATTACTAACAAAAAATAATAATTATTATCCATATCCTAATTATCAATATCAACCATATTATCAATATGGATATCCAGTTTATTCAAACTATTCTTATCCATATCAAAATGTTTATTATAAATATTAATCTTTATTAATAAGTTTTTCAATTTCTTTAGCATCTTCACCAATTACAAGAGTAATTTTATTACTCATTTTGATAATTGTAGAAACGCCTAATTCTTTTAAATTTTCTTCATTAATAATTTTATAATCATTTAATGTTAAAGATAATCTTGAACCATTTGCAATTGCTTTGATAATATTATCAAAACCACCTAAATAAGTAATTAAAAGATTATTTTCTTCATTTCTTTGTTTTAAAAATTTATTTTTATTAGCCTTTCTAACTAATATAAAACAAACAATAATTAAAAGAATTATTAAAATAACAACTCCTATAATCCATAATAAATTTGACTCATCATTTACTAAAAACATCTTTAATTTCCCCTTTCAATAAAACACTTTTTTATTTTTTGATATATATTAATTTTTTTAAAATGAGCAAAAGTAACTTTAATTTTACTTAATTTTATAATTATTTTATTAGTTTTATTATCAATAATTTCATTAAAACAATCTCCACCTATACTACAATTATTAAACTCTCCTTTTAAAGTAACAACATCTTTATCATTTAATACTAAAAATGAATTTAAAGTATGACTAATTGAATTATTAAGCGAAGCAATTTCTCCCATAATTAAATTATTATTTTTTGATGAAACAATAGGGCCATTTAATGATTTATTATAAGCAGTTGATCCAGTTGATGAAGAAAAATTTAATCCATTTCCTTTAAAATTTTCAAATAATTCATCATTAATATAAACATCACAAGAAAATAAATTAAACAATTTTTCAATTCTAAATTCATTTAAGTAAAAATTAATATTTTTTTCAGTATATACTTCGATTAATTTTCTACTTTCATATTGGGGAGTTACATTAATTAAATCATATAAAAATTCATCAACACTAGATTCATCATAATCGCATAAATAACCTAATGTTCCAGTAGAAATGCCAACAATTGCAATATCTTGAATTGATAATATATATTTTTGAATCGTTTTTAAAAATCTTCCATCTCCACCTACTGAAATTACTAAATTAGGATTTTTTTCATCATATAAAAAATTACCATTCCCATTACAACTAATAAAATATCTAATTTTTTTTACTATTGATAACGATAATTCATCACTATTTGAATAAATAAAATATCTCATTTAACCAACTCCATATAGATTTATTTATGAAAATATTGTATCATATTATTTGCCTAATGATAAGGAGTTTACAAAAATGCAATCAAATATTGAAATAGAAGCAAAAATATTATTAACAAAAGATGAGTATGATGCGATAGTCAAATATCTTCATTTAGAAAGATATAAAAAAATTGAACAAACAAATCACTATGTTGATACAATTGAAAGAGAATTAAGACAAAATGATATTGCTTTAAGAATTAGAGAAAATAATGAATTTACTCTTACATTAAAGACACCACTTAGTGAAGGTTTACTAGAAAAAAATCAAAATATTAACTGGCGTGAATATAGTGATTTAGAAGATAAAGGAATATTTCCACAAGGAGATATTAAAAACTTCTTAGAAATATGTGGTTTCGACACTCATTCTTTAAAAGTATTGGCTAGTTTAAAAACTAATAGAATTGAATTAGAAGTTGATGATGGTCTTTTATGTTTAGATGAAAATATTTATGGAAAAAATAATGATATTATTGACTATGAATTAGAAGTTGAAAGTACATCAATGGAAAAAGCTGAAGAAACTGCGAGTAAAATATTAAAAGAAGTTGGAATTACTAATTTCAAATTTAATACTCACTCAAAACAATCTCGTGCGATTGCCGCTATTAAGTAATTTGGGTGGAAAAATCCACCTTTTTTTAAGGAGATATTATGAAAGAAAGAATTTTATCTGGAATTAAACCAACAGGTCAATTAACATTAGGTAATTATATTGGAGCGTTAAAAAATTTTCCTAAATATCAAGAAGATAATGAACCAATCATTTTTATCGCCGATTTACACGCTTTAACTTTACCAATTGATCCAGAAACATTAAGAAATAACACTAGAGATGTTGCTGCTTTTTATATTGCTGCAGGACTTGATCCAAATAAATCAATCATTTTTTTACAATCATCAGTTCATGAACATTGTGAATTAGCAACAATTTTAGGTAATTACGCTTATATGGGCGAAATGTCAAGAATGACTCAATTTAAAGAAAAATCTGCTTCTTTAAATGAAAAAAGCATTGGTTTAGGTTTATTTACCTATCCAGTCCTTATGGCAGCAGATATTATATTATATGATTCAAAAAAAATCCCAGTAGGAGAAGACCAAAAACAACACGTTGAATTAGCAAGAAATTTAGTTGAAAGATTTAACCATACTTATGGAGATATCCTAACTTTACCAGTTCCAGTTATTCCAACAATGGGAGCAAGAATTATGTCTTTATCTAATCCAACTAAAAAGATGTCAAAATCTGATCCAAAAGGAGATATATTCTTAAAAGATACACCAGAAGTAATTAGAAAAAAAATAATGTCCGCGGTTACTGATACTGAAATGTCAATTAAATATGATAAAGAAAATAAACCTGGAATATCAAATTTAATGACAATATATGCTTCTTTAAAAAATCTAACCTATGAAGAAGTTGAAAAAGAATTTATTAATTGTAATTATGGAACATTTAAAAAAGCAGTCGCAGATACTGTAATTAACGAACTTATTCCTTTCCAAGAAAGATATAAAGCAATTATTGAATCTGGAAAACTTGATGAAATATTAAAAGAAGGTGCTGAAAAAGCACAAAAAATTGCTAAAGATACTTTAAAAAGAGTAAAAAAGGCTATCGGTCTTTACGAGATTGAATAAATTTTCGCCATTTTTCATCAAAAAATAAACTTAAGCATATTAATAAAATTCCAATTGGAATTAAATAGAATGTATAATTATTAAAAATATATTCAAAATAATCATTTATTGAATAACCTAATGGTAATAAAGATGAATACACTATCATCATGGTTAATCCTAGTGATAATAAAAAAATACCTAAAATATATAAAAGGATACGATAAATCATAAAACATTATATGAATACTAACTCAAAAAAATACTTAATCGCATTAGATATGGATGGAACATTATTAAATTCCAACCACGAAATATGCCTAGAAACAAAAGAATATTTAAAAAAATTATCTTCTCAAGGACATAAAATAATTATTTCTTCTGGTAGACCAATCAGGGGAATTTTTAAGTATTATCAAGAACTTGAACTTACAACACCAGCGATTTGCTACAATGGTTCTTATATTTATCAAGGAAAAGAAAATAGTTTTCCAGAATATTGTTTTTCATTCCCAAAAGAAATTATTTTACAAATAATAAATGATATTGGTTATGATAAATTAGATAATGTCATTTTAGAAACAAATAAAGATATATATTTTCTTCACGAAGATGAATCATTAGATGTTTTCTTTACTAAAAAAGATATGAATGTTCATTTAGGAAAAATTGAAGATAATCTTAATGAAGATACTATGACAATGCTAATAAAAATTAAAGATACTGCGAACAATAATCTTATTCAAAAAGCAATTGATAAACACAAAAATATTAATCTAAGATTTTGGTCGGGAAAATGGTATCATATTTCCGAAATATATTTTGATTCCATTAATAAAGGTAAAGCATTAAAAAAAATTGCTGATTATTATAATATTGATCGAGAAAACATTATCGCCTTTGGTGATGCTACAAATGATATTGAATTACTTTCCTTCGCTGGAATTGGAATAGCAATGAAAAATTGTGAAGATGAATTAATTAAATACGCTGATAGAATTTCTACCTACGATAATAACAATAATGGAATTAAATATGAATTAGAAAAAATAATAAAAGAGGTCTAAATCAATAAACCTCTTTTTAATTATTCTTCTATATTTAATAATTTAATTACTTCTTTATGAAGCAATTCAACTTTTTCTTCAGCATCTTTATATGAATTATTAGATACAACTCCATAATAGAATTTACACTTAGGTTCAGTACCAGAAGGTCTAATTGCAATTGATGAACCATCTTCTAAAATATATTTAATCGCATTTGTTGAAGGTAAATTTTCAATATATTCAATATTATCTCCACTTATTCTAGTTAAATATAAGTAATCTTCAGTAGTAACAATCTTTAAATTTCCAATATATTCTAATGGATTATCGTGAAGTTCTTTCATCATATCAGCCATTATTTTTGCTCCACTTTGTCCTTTAAAATATATTGAATAAAGTTTATCAGCGTGATATCCAAACTTCTTTGATATTTCATCCATTACTTGATCTAATCTTTTATTATGTAATTTATAATAATTAACCATTTCTGCGATAATAACTAATGCTTGTAATGAATCTTTATCTCTAACAAATGATGAAAGTAAATAACCATATGATTCTTCATATCCAAATATAAATGTTTTTTCTTTTGTTTTTGAATAATAATGAATTCTTGAACCAATATATTTGAATCCAGTAAGTAATGATTCAGTATCTACACCATAACTACTAGCAATCTTTTTACCTAAGGAAGAAGTAACAATAGTATTAAATATTACACCATTACTTGGTAAAGTACCTTGTTCTTTTCTTTGAGATAATATATATTCAATTAACAATGCTCCAGTTTGATTTCCAGTATATAATTGATATTCATTTTTAGAATTTAAAAATGCAATTCCTATTCTATCAGCATCTGGATCAGTTACCATTACTAAATCAGCATTATTTTCTCTAGCGTATATTAATGGTAATTCATACGCTGAAGGTTCTTCTGGATTTGGAGATTTTGTATTAGTAAAATATGGATCTGGAGCGCATTGTTCTTTTACTAATATAACATCATATTTTAAATGTCTAAATAACGCAACAGCATTATCATAAGCCGTACCATGTTGAGGTGAAAAAACAATTTTAAAATCATCTTTTGGTAAATTTTTATTTATTTGAATTTGTCTAACACCACGACGATATGATTCATCAAATGATTCATCTAAAATTAAAATTTGACCAGGATGTGGATCTCTCCCCCTTTTTACATCTAATTCAAATCCTAATTTTGCAATAATATCAACTAAAGGTGCAATATCATTTGGTAATAATTGACAACCGTTTTTATCATAAACTTTATATCCATTATATTCTTTTGGATTATGTGAAGCAGTAATCATAATTCCCCCTACTGCTTTTGCTTTTCTAACCGCATATGATAATTCTGGAGTTGGTCTTAATGAATCAAATAAATATGCTTTTATTCCATAACTAGATAAAGTTCTTGCCGCTTCCATAGCAAATTCACGAGAAAATAAACGATTATCGTGAGATATTACAACACCATTTATTTTTGCTTTTGCACCATGCTTAATTAATAAATACTCAGCAAAACCCACTGTTGCTTTTCTAATTACATATATATTCAATCTATTACTTCCAGGACCTAAAATTCCCCTAAAACCAGCAGTACCAAACTCTAAATCACGATAAAATGCATCATTAATTTCATCGTGATTCATTCTTAAAAGTTCTTCACGATACTCATCTGATAAAGTTGGTTCTTCTAAATAACGATTATATTTTTCTAAGATTGTCATTTTTTCTCTCCTTTTGCTCAACACTTGAAACTAAATTTTCAAACATAATAATTTCTTTTTGAAAACCAAGATGCTCTAACCAAGCGAAGATATATTGACTCTTGATAAAATCACTTGCAAAATCAGTGATATTAACAGGTTCTATAACATATTTTAAGAATGATTTTACATTATCAAAGGTTTTCCCATTATATTTAATAGTATTTGTTCCTTCAAGCAAAAATCCTAACTTAAAATACGCTCTATTTTCATTACTAACAAATTCATTTTCTAAACATTTTACTTTACTATATAGTATAGGTTCTTTTTTATCATAATGAGTAATTTCCATATAATAAGATAATAACTTATATTTTAAGAAATCTTTTAGATAAATATCAGTTAAAGGGCCGTATGAAATTATTTTTTTTCCTAAAGAAGAAAAATCATCAAAACTATAACTATGATACTTAATCCCCATTAATGGATTTAAGATATACTGTACTTTAAATAATAAAGCATCTTGTTGAAATGGGTTTGTTAATAACTCAACGATATCATTATACATTTTTTCATTATATTTGTATAAAACTTTTAAGAATTTTTTTGATTTTATCAATGAAAACGCTTCACTATGATGTAAATATATTTCTTTTGCAAAATTTTCAAATGATGAATAGTATTTTGTTCCTATTCTAATTGATATTTCTTCCATAAAATTACCTCGCAATAAGATATAATAAATAAACTAAGAATATAAAACAAAGTAAGAAAAACATTACTAATAGTAATCTTAAGAAAAATGGAATATATTGTTTAGAAAGTTTCTCATTAGGATGATTAATTAAACTTATTATTCCAGCGATTGAAGAAACATATTTTTTATTTAAACTATATTTTGATATTTCATTATTGAGTAATTTATTATCTTCTAAACCATTTAAAATATAATAATAAAAATTAATAAATTTTTTATTCATTTCATTTACTATTTTATGTGAATTATTAATTACTTTAATTGCTCTAACATATTTTAATCTTTTTTTACATCTAACACTAATTAAAATAATAATATAGATATCTATTACAAACATTAATACTACCATTACATAAAACATTATTTGAAAAATAAGATTTGCATTTCCATTATATAAACTTATTATGAAATTACTTGAAAAAAT
>CAZOAE010000013.1:0-10512 GCA_964577725.1 uncultured Erysipelotrichaceae bacterium
AAAAAGATTTGATATCTTCTGCGATTAAATTTGATGATATTGAAGTAAAGGATATTGTTACTCCAAGAAAAGATATTGTTAGTATAAATACTGATATGTCAATTGAAGAAATTAGAAAAGTTTATGAAGATTCAAAATATACTAGAATACCAGTATATGATAGTTCAATAGATAATATTATTGGTATTCTTCATGAAAAAGATTTTTATTCTTATTTAGTGAAAAAAGGAGAGAAGGATTTTGTGTTGAAGAAAGTAATGCAAAATGTTACTTTCGTTTCACAAGAAACAAAAATTTCAATTGTTTTTAAGATGTTTAAAGATAGAAGGGTACATATGGCTATTGTTTTGGATCAATTTGATTCAACACTTGGACTTATTACAATGGAAGATATTATTGAAGAATTAGTTGGAGAAATATTTGATGAAACTGATGAAATTTTTGAAGAAATAAAACAAGTTGATGAGAATACTTTTGAAGTATCTGGTAAAGAATTAGTTAGTGATGCTTTCGATTTCATTGGTATTGAAATAGAAGATGAAATAGAAGATTTTGATTTGAATCAAACAATAAATTCTTGGTTATGTAAGGAATTTGGAAAACTACCAACATCTGGAGATAATTTTTTATTTTTAGATAAATGGAAGGTTATTGTTAAGTCAGCATCAAAAAAAGGTGCTAAAGAAGTGGCAATTATGAAGGTTGAATAAATGAGAACCCCTCTTGCAAATCTTGTTAGACCAACATCATTAGATGAAGTTGTTGGACAATATAATTTAGTTGGAAAGAATGGTATTATTAGGAAGATTATTGAATCTAAAAGTCAAATTCCAAATATGATTTTATATGGACCTTCTGGTAGTGGTAAAACAGCAATTAGTAATATTATTGCTTCAATGACTAAGAAAAAGATTTATTTTTTAAATGCAACAACATCATCAAAAAAAGATATTGATGAAATTATTAGTGATATTAATAAAATAGATTCTCAAAATGGAATTTTATTATATTTAGATGAAATTCAATATTTTTCAAAAAAACAACAACAAGTATTACTAGATTTTATTGAAAAAGGCGATATTACTTTAATTGCATCTACGACAGAAAATCCATATTTTTATGTTTATAATGCGATTATATCTCGATGTGTTATATTTGAATTTTATCCTTTAAGTAATAAAGATGTTGAAAAAGCATTATTACAAGCAATTAATAAATTTGAAAAGATTAATAATTGTAAAATTTCAGTTGAAAAAGGCGTTGTAGAATATTTAGCCAAAACTTCCAGTGGTGATGTAAGAAAAGCGATTAATGGTTTAGAAGTTTTAATTGGAGTTAGTGATTTTTTGAATAATACTTATTTATTGACTTTAGCATCAGCAGAGCAAATTGTTTTATCTCCAGTTAGATATGATAAAGATGGAGAAGAACATTATGATTTACTATCAGCATTTCAAAAATCTATAAGGGGTTCTGATCCAGATGCAGCAATTTTTTATCTAGCAAAATTAATAGCGTGTAAAGATATTGTTTCTCCAATTAGAAGATTACTGGTGATAGCAAGTGAAGATATAGGATTAGCGTATCCAATGGCATCTACAATTGTAAAATCACTTTGTGATTCTGCTTTACAACTTGGTTTACCAGAAGCGAGAATTCCTTTAGCGGAAGCAACTATATTTTTGGCAACTTGTCCAAAATCCAACAGTGCGATTAATGCGATTGATATGGCACTAAATGACATTAATAATGGTTTAGGTAAGAATATTCCTTCATATTTGAGAGATGGTCATTATGAAGGGGCAACTAAATTAGGTCATTCAATTAATTATTTGTATCCACACGATTATAAAAATCATTATGTTTCACAACAATATTTACCAAATGATATAAAAAATAAAAAATATTATCAATTTGGTGATAATAAAATTGAGAAAACTTGTAAAGAATATTGGGATTTAATTAAGTCGGTTTTGATAAATAAATAAACAATGTAAGCGTTTTCGTTGAAAAAATAATAGTTTTTTTGTATTATAAATTTGATAAAAATATAATTTTTGAAAGGATTTTTTATGAAGAAAAAATTATTGTTAGCGACATTGTTATTATCTACATTAGTAGGATGCTCTACATATCCAACTAATACTTCTAATGATAAGACATCTAGTAAAAGTGATACAACAAGTTACTCTCTTAAAGAAGATGAAGTTGATGTTATTATTCTTGCTGGACAATCTAATATGGAAGGTAATACTAGATGGTATAGAAATGGAAAGCAAACTATAACTGATGAAGAAAAAGAAAAATATCAATCTGGATTTGATGGTTACGCTCAAATTAGTTATAAAATGATGGGATATTCAAGTAATACTAACTCAAAAAAACTTAATTTAACTGATGTAGAAGATCCTGCTGATGATATTGAATGTCATTGGAATGAAGTTGAATTGGGTCAAGCATATGATAAGTGGTGTTTTGGTCCGGAAATTGGGATTGCTGAAAAAATAGCTGAACAAGAATATGAAAAGCCAGTTTATATTATTAAATTTGCAAGTGGTGGAACTAATTTATATTCTCAATGGAGATCTGATGAAGGTATGGAAGGTGATAGATATCTTAATTTTATTCCTTTTGTTAAGGCTTCACTTAGATCAATAGTGGAAGATGAAGAATTAGTTCCTGTTATTAAAGCATTTTGCTGGATGCAAGGTGAATCAGATTCTGATCCAACATATAAATTGTTATATGAACAAAGAGAAAATGATTTAATCAATAATTTTACAATAGAATTTTCTGATTACGCTTCTCCTAATGGAATTAAATTTATTGATGCTGGTATTTCTGATGGTTTAAATGAATATGGTTCACCAGTTTGGGCTTATAATGAAATTAATACTGCTAAAATTAATAATCAAAAAAAGGATCCAAATAATAGATATTATATTGATACTATTGCAGCGGGACTTAAAACAGATATTAATTGTTTAAAAGGTGGAGATATTTATCATTATGATGCTGAATCAATGATAAAATTAGGTCATTTGTTTGGTGATGTTTTAATTAATAATAATATAATTGGATAAGTTTAAATTTAATAGTAAAAAAGGTAACTTTTATGGTCGTATTAACTTTAATAGTTACCTTTTTATGTTGTGTTTTTATGAAAAAATTATAAGTTATTAATTATTTCATTAGTTACTAACTTATCATAAGGAACAATAATTGATTTATCTAATTCATTTGCTTCTTTTATAATATCAATTAAAGTGTTAAAGTTAGATTCAGTAAAACCAAGTTTTGTTGGCCATGCTTCAATTCCTTTGTAATTATCAATGACCGAAATTATTTCTTCTTCTGTTGAAGTAGAAAAACTTGGAGATAAATATTTAACTACTTCTTGTGATGAATGAGTATTTATATAATCTAATCCTTTTTTAATTGCTTTTGTAAAAGAAGTTAATTTATCAGTATTATTTTCAAAATATGATTTTACTGCTGAAAAACAAGTGTAAGGAACAATACCAGAATCTTCTCCAATTGAAGATACTATAAATCCTTTTTTTGATTTTTCAATTTGTGAAGCAGTTGGTTCAAATGCAGTAACATAATCTGATTCTCCTGCGACAAAAACTCCAGATGTTGCATCAAATGATACATCAGTTCTTATATTTACATCAGCGGTTGGATTTTCATTATTTTGTGTTATTGTAAGGCCATTCTTTTTTAATACATATTCTAATGTCATTTCTGGCATTCCACCTTTTCTACCACCGATTATTGTTTTTCCTTTTAATAATGAATAAGAAAAATTATCTATTTTTTCTCTTCCTAGCAAAAATGAACCATCTTTTTGCGTTAATTGTGCAAAATTAATAGCGTAGTCTTTTTGACCATTTTCATAAACATAAACAGTTGCTTCTGGTCCCATTAAGCCAATTTGAGCATCTTTAGATAATAATGATGCCATTACTTTATCCGCTCCTGGTGTGGTAATGATGTCTATGTCTATATTTTCTTCTTTAAAGAATCCAGCGTTTTTAGCAATATACATTGGTGCGTAAAAAAGTGAATGTGTTACTTCTGCGATTGTAATTTTATTTTCATTTTTTTGACAAGATGTAAGGTTTGCTCCAATAATTAATAATGGAACTAATATTTTAATTGTTTTTTTCATATGTCCCCTTTTTCTAGATTAGTATATGTTTTAAATAGTTTTGTGCGATTGAAAATTAAATTTATGAAATTAAAACAGCCAAACATCGGGTTAGAAAACAGCCAAACATCGGGTTTGAGTTGAAAATTAAAAAAAATTGATATAAAATATGGGTCTTATTATGGTAAAATATTAATTGAGGTTAATAATATGAATAAAAATATTGCAATTGTTACTGGTGCTTCTTCTGGATTAGGGAATGCGTTTGTTAATGAATTAATTAAAGATAATGAACTTGAAGAAATTTGGATTATAGCAAGAAGTAAAGATAAATTAGAAAAAATTAGTGAATTTAATAAAGATATAATTAAACCAATACCGTTAGATTTATGTAAAAAAGAATCGTTTATAAAATTAGAAGAAATATTAGAAGAAGAAAAACCTAATATTAAAATTTTAGTATGTAATGCTGGTATTGGAAGTACTGGGCAATTTGAAACAATGAGTTTAGAAAATCAACAAGATGTTATTGATTTGAATATTAAAGCATATTTATCAATAAATCATATATGTTTAAAATATATGAAAGAAAAATCTTTTATAATTGAAACTTGTTCAATTGCGGCATTTGTTCCAAATATTAATATGACAGTTTATAGTGCTTCTAAGGCATTTGTTTTATCGTTTTCTAGATCTCTTAGGGGAGAATTAAAAAATAGAAAAATTAATGTTTTAGCGTTATGTCCTGGTATTATGGACACTAATCTTTCATTGGTTAAAGATAATAAAGAAAATAAAACTATTTTGAATAAATTACCTAAATTAGATGTTAATAAAGTAGCAAAAAAATCATTAAAAATGGCAAAGAAAGGTAAAGATGTTTATACCCCTAGTTTCTTTTATAAGTTTTTTAGATTTTTATCAAAAATAATTCCACATAAATTATTAATGAAAATGACTCGTGTTTAAAAGTGTTTTAATTTGATATTTTTCTTATCAATAAGTGAGATTTTTGTTGATTAATATATAAATTAGTTCTTTTAGTTTATTAAAAATATGTTATAATAAATGTGCTTATACAGAAGTTGTATAATGCAAAAATGTTTTTTTAAAGGGAAACATAAGTTTATATAACCATTTTGGTGTCAAATTCAGTGCTTATGAACCCTTTTAATAAAATATAAAATACAATAATTTTAAAATTTTTTTAGTGTTTTTAATTTACAAAT
This sequence comes from uncultured Erysipelotrichaceae bacterium, assembly GCA_964577725.1. Lineage (GTDB taxonomy): Bacteria > Bacillota_I > Bacilli_A > RFN20 > CAG-449 > CAG-449. The sequence continues at coordinate 5,383 of CAZOAE010000013.1, forward strand.
GAATGGAGGAAAAAGTGTGGAAGTAGGATTAGGATTATGTATTGTTTTAATTATTGTTGCGTTAATTTTAGGAATTTTAGGTGGATATTTTTTATTTCAATTTTTAGATAATAAAAAGAAAGAAAAAGATACAAAAGAAGCGAAAGATATTGTTGAAGAAGCAAATCGTAGAGCGGAAGAAATTATTAATAATGCAACTATTCAAGCTAAAAATTTAACTATTGAGTTAAAACAACAAGCGGAAATAGAAATTAAAGAAAAGAAAAATGAACTTGTGATTCAAGAAAACAAATTATCTCAAAGAGAAGCAACTATTGATAGGAGAGATGTTGCTCTTATTGAAAGAGAAAATAATTTAGATCGTAAAATGAATGAAGTTAATAATAGACTCAAACATATTGAACACAAAGAGAAAATTGTTTTAGAAAAAGAAGCATCAATTGATAATGAATTACAAAGAGTTGCATCACTTACTTTACAAGAAGCAAGAGAAATAGTGATTGAAAAAGTTGAATCAAAAATGTCAATTGAAATTGCTTCAATGATGAAACAAAAAGAAGATGAAGCAAAAGAAAAATGTGATGTTAAAGCAAAAGAAATGCTTTGCTTAGCAATGGCAAAATATTCACAAGAAGTTGTTACTGAAAGAACAGTATCAGTAGTTCAAATTCCAAATGATGAAATGAAAGGAAGAATTATTGGTCGTGAAGGTAGAAATATTCGTACTTTAGAACAATTATTAGGTGTTGATATTATAATTGATGATACTCCAGAAGTTATACAAGTTTCTTGTTTTGATCCAATAAGAAGGGAAACAGCGAGATTAACCCTTGAGTATTTAATTAAAGATGGTAGAATCCAACCTGGTAGAATAGAAGAAATTGCAGAAAAAGCAAAAAATGAAGTTGCACAATCTTGCCATGAAGCGGGTATTAATGCAGCGTTTAAATTGGGATTACCTAGAATTAATAAAGATTTATTAGATATAGTAGGAAGATTAAAATATAGAACTTCTTACACACAAAATGCGTTAGAACATTCAATTCAAGTTGCGTATTTATGTGGTATTATGGCTGCTGAACTTGGTCTTGATCAAAATTTAGCAAAAAGAGCGGGATTACTTCACGATATAGGAAAAGCAGTTGATTTTGAAATGGACGGATCTCATGTTGAAATAGGCGCTCGTTTAGCAAAGAAATATGGAGAACCAGAAGTTGTTATTAATGCGATAGAATCACATCATGGTGATGTAGAATCAAAGTTTGTTATTGCAACATTAGTTCAAGCGGCAGATACTTTATCGGCAGCAAGACCAGGTGCAAGAAATGAAACATTAGAAAATTACATTCAAAGAATTGAAAAACTTGAAGAAATTACAAAAAGATTTGAAGGTGTACAATCATCTTTTGCAATGCAATCTGGTAGAGAACTTCGTATTATGGTTGTTCCAGAAAAAATATCTGATGTTGAAACTTATAAATTGGCAAGAGATATTAAAGAAAAAATTGAAAATGAGATGACATATCCAGGTCAAATTAAAGTATCTGTAATTCGTGAAACAAGAGCGACTGAAGTAGCAAAATAATTATGAATATTTTATTTATTGGTGATGTTGTTGGTAAATTAGGGCGAGAAGCAGTTAAGTATTTTTTAAATAACAATATAGATGATTATGATTTTGTTATTGCAAATTTAGAAAATGCAACACATGGAAAAGGATTAAATAGAAGCCATTTTTTAGAAATGTTATCTTGTGGAATTGATGTTGTTACATTAGGTAATCATTATTATGCAAAAAAAGAAATTGAAACTTATATAGATGATTATGATAATTGTTTAAGACCATATAATTTACATTCTTCTTTATTTGGGCGTGGTAGTAATGTATTCAATGTTAATGGATTAAAAGTAAGAGTTACTAATTTAATTGGGCGAGTTTATATGAATGAAGCAAATACTAATCCTTTTGATGATTTAGAAAAAATATGTTCAAATGATGATAGTGATATTCATATTGTTGATTTTCATGCTGAAGCAACTGGAGAAAAACAATCTTTAGCGTGGGCATTTGATGGTAAAATAACTGCATTATTTGGTACTCATACCCATGTGCAAACTAATGATTTAAGAAAGTTAAAAAACGGAACTTTATATATTTCAGATGTTGGTATGTGTGGACCGTATAATGGAATACTTGGTTCATCTAGAGAAGCAGTTATAAAAAAAACTTGGACTGGTATTCCTACTTTATTTGAAGTTCAAGAAGATGATGAATATATTTTTTCGGCAGTAGAATTTATAATTGATGAAGAAAGTAAAAAAATAATTGATTTTAATAATATATATTTAAAATTTACAGAAAGAGAGATTAAAAATGGCTAATAAAGTTAATATTCATTCTCTACCTTCATTAAAAGAAGCAGTTAAGAGAAGTAGAACACCAACTAAAATTATTAAAGAAGAATTAATTTTACCTGCTAGATTATTATCTTTTTGTAATGGAAAAAAATGTTTCATTAGAACTTATGGCTGTCAAGCAAATGTAGTTGATTCTCAAAACATATTAGGAATTTTAAATGAACTTGGTTACACTCAAACTGATGATCCATTTGATAGTGATATTATTATTTTAAATACTTGTGCGGTTAGAGAAAATGCTGAAGATAAAGTTTTTGGTGAAGTTGGTGCATTAAAAAAATATAAAAAATTACACCCAGATTCAATTATTGCGGTATGTGGCTGTATGATTCAACAACCACATATTGTTGATAAATTAAAGAAGATTTATTCTCAAGTTGATATTATGTTTGGTACTCATAATATCCATAGATTACCTATTTTACTTGATGAAGCAATTTTTGAAAAAAAGAGAATCATTGAAGTTTATTCTAAAGAAGGTGATGTTATTGAACATTTGCCGATTGTTAGAGAAGATAAAATTAAAGCATTTGTTAACATTCAATATGGTTGTGATAAATTTTGTACATATTGTATAGTTCCTTATACAAGGGGAAAACAAAGATCAAGAACAAAAGAAGATATTTTAAAAGAATGTGAAGAATTGGTTGAATTAGGTTATAAAGAAATAACTTTATTAGGACAAAATGTTAATTCATATGGTAAAGATTTATATGATGATTATTCTTTTGCGTCATTATTAGAAGATGTTGCAAAAACTAAGATACCAAGATTAAGATTTACAACTTCACACCCTTGGGATTTTACTCAAGAAATGTTTGATGTAATTTCAAAATATGAAAATATAATGCCTTATATTCATTTACCATTACAATCTGGTAGTGATTCTGTTTTAAAAAGAATGGGAAGAAGATACACTTCTTCTTCATATAAAGATTTAGTTGATAGATTAAAAAAGACAATACCTAATGTGGCTTTATCTACTGATATTATTGTTGGTTTCCCAAATGAAACAGAAGAAGAATTTTTAGATACATTAAAAATGGTTGAATATTGTCAATATGATTTCGCTTTTACCTTTATTTATTCTCCTAGAATTGGTACACCAGCAGCAAGAGTTGAAGACAATGTATCTTTAGAAGAAAAACATAGTAGATTTGATCGTTTGGTAAAAAGAATTAATGAAATTGGTGTTAGAAAATATAGTGAATATGAAAATAAAATTGTTGAAGTTTTAGTTGAAGGATTTTCAAAAAAAGATGATAACATTTTAACTGGATATACTAAAGATATGAAATTAGTTAATTTTGTTGGTAATGAAAAACATATTGGTCAATTTATTAAAGTAAAAATTACTAAAGGTCATTTATTTTATCTTGCAGGTGAAGAAATTGATGAATAAAGAAATTAATTTGTTGCTTGATCAATATATTGAAAAGTTTTTATCTCAAGAAATTGTTAAACAATATTTTTTATTAGAAAAACAAATTAATGAATCTCAAGAAATAAAAAAGTTACAAGAAGATTTAAAACAAAGTCAAAAATCACTTGTTTTATCAATTAATGATAACGAATTACATAAACAAAGATTAATTGAATATCAAGAATGTAAAAGAAGATTTGAAGAAAATCCAATTATTTGTAATTATAATATTTTGAAAGAAGAAATATATTTAAAATTAAAAGAATTAGAAAGTAATATTAAAGAATAATTTTTAACTATATAGAAGCAAATATTTCTATATAGTTTTTATTTTAAAATAGTTTTCTTACATATATTATTGTAGGAGGATTATATATGATTAGAGAAATAGTAGTGAAAACATTAACTGGTAGGGGAAAAGTTCCATATTTTTTTGAAAAAGAAATTTCATTAGGGGAAGATGTTTCAAAAACATTAGGGTGTTGGATAATTAATTTGAATTATGATATTTCTTACGATAAGAATGATGTTTATTTAGAAGGAAATTACTCTATTCAATTATGGTATGCAAAAGATAATGATAAAACATCATCAGTATATGAAGAAAAAATATCATTTAAAGAAAAAGTAATGATGGCTTATCGTAATTTATCTACGATTAGTGATGAAAAAACAGTAAAGGTTTTTGTTAATAAATATCCAAATGCGATATATATGAAATTAAATGATGATAAAATGATTACTTTAAAAATTGAAGGTTTATTTTTTGTTGATGTATATCAAGAAGCATTGTTAGTTATTGATACAAAAGATAATGTTAAACCAGAACTAACATTAGATGAAGAACTTTTACTTAATGTAAATACTAATTATTTGCTAGAAAAAAATGGAAAATAAAATAAAAATATAAATCAATTTTTTGTAAAAAGTAATTATTTCTTTTTAATTATATCTTCGATATAATAAATAAGAAGGCGGTAAAAAAATATGGAAGCGAAGTATACTCCAATGATGACTCAATATTTAAAAATAAAGGATAAATATCCTGATACTTTAATATTGTTTAGATTAGGCGATTTTTATGAATTATTTTTTGATGATGCGAAAATTGCTTCTCGTGAACTTCAACTAGCGTTGACTGGTAAATCTGCTGGAGTAGAAGAAAAAGTACCTATGTGTGGTGTTCCATATCATGCGATTTCTTCATATATTGATAAATTAATATTAAAAGGATATAAAGTTGGTATTGTTGAACAACTTGAAGAAGCTTCTGCTGGTAAAAAAATTGT
>CAZOAE010000014.1:0-10299 GCA_964577725.1 uncultured Erysipelotrichaceae bacterium
TAATTGTGATTGATTATAAATCTTTATTAAAGGTTGATTATCCGTTGTTACTAACTTTTGTTTTTTTCTTTATTTTCGCTGGTAATATGGCTCGAATTGAAATAATAAAAAACTTTTTTATCTTTTTATTAGAAAAAAGCACATTTTTAGTCAGTATTTTCTCGTGCCAATTTATTAGTAATGTACCAAGCGCTATTTTATTATCGCAATTTACTGATAATTATAAAGAATTACTTTTAGGTGTTAATATAGGTGGTATTGGAACTTTGATTTCTTCATTGGCAAGTTTAATTACTTTAAGAGAATATACAAAAAATAATCCAAGTAAAGTAAAGCAATATATAGGTTTATTTTCTTTATTTAATTTTAGTTTTTTGATTATTTTAACATTATTAACATTATTAATTTTATAAAGTTTTGTTATTTATGTGGTATAATATTTTTAGATAGGAGATATTTGGAAATGGAAATAAAATTTTATATATGTAAGCATTGTGGTAATATTATTACTTATGTTAAAGATAACGGTGTTAAAGTTAGTTGTTATGGTGAAGAAATGAGTGAATTAATACCAAATCATACTGATGGGGCATTTGAAAAACACATACCAGTTATTGAGAAAGTTGGTAATAGTGTTCTTGTTAAAGTTGGTAGTGTTATTCACCCAATGATAGAATCTCATTATATTGAGTGGATTAGTTTAGTAACTAATAAAGGTGTTTATACTAGAAAATTAACTCCAAATGATGAACCAAAAGCGTTGTTTAATATTAGTGAAGATGAAGAAGTTATTACTACTTATGAATATTGTAATCTTCATGGTTTATGGGAAGGTAAAAATAATTAAATTTAATAAAAGCATACTTTGATTAGTATGTTTTTTTATGAATAATATTTCATATTGATAATATATTTTTATTAGTATGAAAAAAATATTAACATACATTAGTATTGTAATATGTTTATTATTATTTCCTTTTTCTTTAAATAAAGTGATAGATGTTTCATCTTTTATTGATTATGTCATTTTTATTGATGCTGGACATGGTGGAAAAGATAATGGCGCAGATTATTTAAGTATTTATGAAGATGAAATTAATTTAAGTATTGCAAAAAAACTATATGAAAAGTGTATAAGTAAAAATTTTATGGCTTTTATGACTAGAACAGGTGATTATGATTTATCATCAAATTATTCTAAGAATCATAAAAATGAAGATTTGTCCAAAAGAGCGGAAATTATTAATCATTCTGGTTGTGATATTTTTATTTCATTACATATTAACAAATATTCATCAAGTGAAGTGAATGGGCCTATGGTTTATTATGAAAAAGATGATGATAATTCTTATAATTTAGCAAAATGTATTCAAAAAGAATTAAATTTTTTAACTAAAAAAGATAAAAAAGTTCATTTTGATAATTTTTATTTATTTAAAAATTGTGAAAAAACTGGCGTTTTAGTGGAATGTGGTTTTATTTCTAATGATGAAGAAAGAGCAAAACTTTTAAATGAAGAATATCAATATTCATTGGTTTCAGCAATATATGAAGGAATATATCAACATTATTTGAGTTTTTAGGTATATTCAATCTTTTATTAAAAGTGTATAATAGTATTAGGGGGTTATATGAAGAAAAGATTAATATTAATTGATTTTGATATGATAAGCGATATATCTAATGCTGTTTATCAAGCGTTAAATATTTTGTGGGATAATAAATATTTATTTACTATCGAAGATGTTAAAGAGAATCTTAACTATGATTTTTATACTTTAATGAAAAATATTAGAAAAAAGTATAAATATCCAATAAAAAAATTAAATCATGAAAAATTGGAAGAAGAAATTATAAAGTATATTCGCCTTAATAGAGATGATTTTAGAATTAAATGGCATTCTATGGGGTGGGATGATGATTTTGATATTATAAGAGTAATTCTTTTTAGAAGGAATTTAAAAATTGCTTATCTAACTGGTGTTTTAGATAAAATTGAATTATATTCTAATGATGAAGAAGCGATAGATGCGATTAACAAATTAATTGATGAATATAATTTATTTCCAGAAGAAGTTTTATTAATATCTAATAAAGATTATGGAACAAATTTATTTAGACTTGAATTCGATAAAAATAAAACTGGAGAAAATATAATCAATAGTTTTGATGAACTTAAAAATTATGGCGTAACAATAAAACCAAGTTTTTTATAAAGAGAGGAGATAAAAATATGATTTGTACACCTTCAAATATATATTATTACGAATTAAAAATAGAATTTTATGATGATTTAGATATTAAAGAGTTTTTAAATGAAGTCAAATTAAGTTATTTGAAGAAAATAACGATTATACCAAAAGAAAAAAGTTATGAAAAAATAAAAAGGTCAACTTTAATTTTTAGAAGAGATATGACTAGTGAAAAAGTTAATTATAAATATGAATTTGAACAAGTTTTTTCGTCTTTAATTGATGATTTTACTATTGTTAATGATTATTGTAATAGATATCAAGGTAAAGCAGAATATACAATGTTTTTTAGATATAATGATATTGTATTTGGGGATCGAGTTATAACTTATTTATCTCCAAAACAAATGGAAATATTATCAAAAAATAATATTGAATTTAAAATGAATAGAAAAACTTATTATTAGAATATAGTTTTAAAAATAAAAATATCTTGATTTTGTAATAGTCTATATTTTTTTTGATAGATTTGTTATTATTACTATTAGGAAATTTGATTATGAATAAAAAAAGAGAAGATTATATAAATTGGGACGAATATTTTATGGGAGTTGCTTTACTTTCATCAAAAAGAAGTAAAGATCCTTCAACTCAAGTTGGTGCTTGTGTAGCATCAAAAGAAAACAAAGTTGTAACAATGGGATATAATGGAATGCCTGTAGGACTTAGTGATGATGTTATGCCTTGGGGAAGAACGGGTAAAGATGATTTAGATAATAAATATCTTTATGTTTGTCATGCTGAATTTAATGCGATTTTAAATTCAAACGCTTCAGTTAAAGGGTGTAAAATTTATGTTACATTATTTCCTTGTAATGAATGTGCTAAAGCAATTATTCAATCGGGAATTAAGGAAGTTATTTATTTAGAAGATAAATATCCAGATTCAGTATCAACTAAGGCTTCTAAAAGATTATTAATGATGTCAGGAATTATAGTTAGACCTTATGAAGGCAGAAAGATAGATATAGTGGTGGGATAAAATGAATATTTGGGTAAAAAGATATTTATTGTTAACTATTTGTTTTGCAATCGCTGTTTTTCCTACAATTCTTATTTTGAATCAATCAAATATTTTTTCTAATGAAAAGAATCGAACAATTGCGTTAATAATTATTGGAAGTATAGCAATTCTTTACTATGTTATTATGACTATTTTAATGTTAAGAAAAAAAGGTGATAAGTGATGTTTTCATTAGAAATAAGTAATTTAAAATTTAAGTACTCTAATGATGATAATAAAAATATTATTGATGATTTATCACTAAAAGTTAATCAAGGTGAGTATGTGACAGTTATTGGTCATAATGGAAGTGGAAAATCAACATTAGCGAAATTGATTATTGGCTTATTAAAAGCAAATGAAGGTGAAATTAAGGTTGATGGTGAAATATTAGATGAAGAAACTGTTAATTCAATTAGAAATAAAATAGGGATTGTTTTTCAAAATCCAGATAATCAGTTTATTGGGGCAACAGTTCAAGATGATATTGCTTTTGGACTAGAAAATCATTGTATTGATCATAATGATATGGATAATATTATTAATGAATTTGCTGAAAAAGTTAATATGTTAGAGTTTTTAGATAAAGAACCTTCTTCTCTTTCAGGTGGACAAAAGCAAAGAGTGGCTATCGCTGGTGTCTTAGCAATGAAACCAAGTATTATTATTTTAGATGAAGCAACATCAATGCTTGATCCAAGGGGAAAAAAAGAAATAATTGAGTTAGTTCATAAAATAAAAAATGAGCAAAAAGATTTAACTGTTTTATCGATTACTCATGATATTGAAGAAGCATATATTTCTAATCGTGTTGTTGTTATTAATGAAGGAAAAATTGTTTATAATGATGAACCTAAAAATGTTTTTGAACATCATAAAGAATTGTTAAATATGGGATTAGATATTCCTTTCGAAATGAAATTAAAATTATTATTAAAAAATGAAAATATAGATGTTTCAAATTTTAATACTTTAGATGAGGTTAAAGAATTTTTATGCCGATAAAATTTGAAAATGTCTATTTTACATATCAAGAGAATTCGCCTCTTGAAGTAACTGCGATAAAAAATATTAATTTAGCAATTAATGATGGTGAATTTGTTAGTTTAGTTGGTCACACTGGAAGTGGTAAATCAACTTTAATTCAACAAATAAATGCTTTATTAAAACCGACTTCTGGAAAAGTTATTTCTGGTGATTTTGTTGTTGATAGCAAAGAAAAAAAAGTAAAAAATATTAAGCAATTAAAAAAATATGCTGGTATTGTTTTTCAATTTCCAGAATATCAATTATTCGAAGATACTGTAATAAAAGATGTTTGCTTTGGACCAAAAAATTTTGGAGATAGTGATGAAGTTGCTTTAAAGAAGGCTAAACAAGCACTTGAACTCGTTGGTATTGATGAATCTTTATTTAATAAATCTCCTTTTGAATTATCTGGTGGACAAAAAAGAAGGGTTGCTATCGCAGGGATTATTGCTTTATCTCCAAAGTATTTAATTTTAGATGAACCAACTGCAGGGTTAGATCCTAATGGGGAAAAAGAAATAATGGATTTATTTAATAAAATATATCAAAAAGGAACAACAATAATTATGGTTACACATAATATGAATAATGTTTTAAAATATTCAAATCGTGTCATAGTAATGGATAAAGGAGAAATTGTTTGTGATAAAACTCCAATTGAATTATTTAAAAATGATAATTTATATGAAAAGTATAATATAGATGAACCAATGGTTATTAAATTTAGTAAATCATTAATGAAAAAAGGACTTAAGATTAATATTGATAAAATTAAAGATATTGAATCTTTAGTAAGTGAAATAAAAAGGTGTTATTATGAATAATATTTCTATTGGTAGATATGTTCCATACGATAGTTTTATTCACAAACTAGATCCTAGATTAAAAGTATTATCAATGATTTTATTGATGGTAATGATATTTTTTACCTATGGTTCTACTTGGACTAATTTAATTATTTATTTAGTTTTGTTTATCATTAATTTAATTCTTATGAAAATTGCAAAAATTAAATTTTCTCAATTATTAAAACAATTAAAAATGATGTGGATAATGATGATAATACTTTTTATTATTAATTTATTTACAATTAAAACATCATTATTTATTTATATTCCAGGAATTGGAGAAATTGATAGATTTACTATTCCATTGATTAATTGGACAATATATATATCATCTATTATTAATTCATTTTATATTTTTATTAGATTAGTTTTAATGGTTTCTTTAACTTTAATTTTAACATCTACGACTAAACCAATGGATTTAACTTATGCGTTAGAATGGCTAATGAAACCACTTAAAATAATTCATTTTCCTGTTCATGAAATATCAATGATGGTATCTTTAGCATTAAGATTTATTCCAACTTTACTTGATGAAACTGATCGTATTATGAAAGCACAAGCATCTCGTGGAGTTGATTTTCAAGATGGAAAATTAAAAGAAAAGATTAAAGCTATTATTTCTTTAATTATTCCTTTATTTATTTCTGCATTTCAAAGAAGTGAAGATTTAGCAAACGCAATGGAAGCAAGGGGATATGATCCAATGGCAAAGAGAACAAAATATCGTATTTTGAAGTGGAAATTTAATGATACAATTTCTTTTGTAATTATAAGTCTTTTGTTTATATCATTATTAGTTATGTCGATATTAGGAGTGGTAATTATATAATGAGAATAAAAGGCGTTGTTAGTTATGATGGAAGTCATTATTATGGTTTTCAAGTTCAAAAAAAGGAAAATGAGATAACGATACAAGAAAAAATACAAAATTCTTTATCAAAGATTTTTAATAAAGAAATTAAAATATTTGCTTCTGGAAGAACAGATAAAGGTGTACACGCTTTAAATCAAGTTTTCCATTTTGATATTGATGAAGAAAAAGATTTAGATAAATTATTATATTCACTTAATTGTTTATTACCAGATGATATTTATGTAAAAAGTTTAACTTATGTTAGTGATGAATTTCATTCTCGATATTCTGCGACTAAAAAGCATTATCGTTATATTATTGATCGAGTAAGAAATCCATTAAATGTTAATTATTCTTTGTTTTATAATAAAAATATTGATTTTGATTTATTAGATAAAGGAATTAATTTATTTTTAGGGACTCACGATTTCATTAATTTTTGTTCAAATAAAGAACATAGTTATTTTAGAACTATATATTCTTTTACTTATGTTTTGAAAGATAATCAGTTGATATTTGATATTATTGGTTCGGGTTTTAAAAGATATATGGTTAGAATGATTATTGGATCATTACTTGCTTTAACAAGTGGAAAAATAAATTTAGATTATATTAGTGATAGGTTAAATAGAATAATTGATGAAACAACTATATTTAACGCAGATAGTAAAGGATTGTATCTTGTGGAGGTCTTTTATGATTAGAAATAATTATCATACTCATACATTTAGATGTGGACATGCGATAGGTAGTGATGAAGAATATGTTCTTGAAGGTATTGCTTTTGGCTTAAATACATTAGGTTTTTCTGATCATGTAATGCTTCCAGGAGTAAGACAAGAAAATGTGCGTGGTGGTTTTGAAAATAGTGAAGGATATTTTCAATCAATTCGTTTGTTACAAAATAAATATAAAGATAGAATTAATATTTTGCTTGGTTATGAAGCAGAAGCATTTCCAGAATTTTTTGATTATTACCGCAAATTACTTGATGATAAAGTTGTTGATTATTTTATTTTAGGAAATCATTGTAAATTAGAAAATGGAATCATAAAGAGTTATTTTTCAAAGTTTACTTCAAAAAAAGATATTATTGAATATAAAGATTCTTTAATTGTAGGAATGAAAACTGGTATTTTTTCCATTGTTGCTCACCCAGATTATTTTATGGATACTTATTATAAATGGAATTTTTTTACAAAAAATATCTCTAAAGAAATTATTAATGCAGCGATTGAATTAGATATACCATTAGAGTTTAATTTTGCTTGTATTAGGCGTGGTAAACAAAAAAAAGGTAATGAAATTAGATGGGGTTATCCGTATCTTCCTTTTTGGAAAATGGTTAGCAAAATGAAAGCAAAGGTTGTTTTAGGATTAGATGCACATTCTCCAAATGATATAAGCACTTATTTGAATGATGATGGATATAAATTATTAAAAGAATTAGATTTGAATATTATAGATAAGATATTATAGGTGTAAAAAAGCGATTTGATAACAATTAGTAAAATATTGTAGATAAAATATTATTATGGAAAAGTTAAATAATTAGTGATAAACTATTTTAGGAAATTAAATTTTAGGAGAATTACTATGGGAAGAGCACACGAAGTTAGAGCAAAAAAAATGGCAGCAACTAGTGCAGCAAAATCTAGTCTTTATATGAGAGCTAGTAAAGAAATATATATGGCTGCAAAATCTGGTGAACCTGATCCAAATGCAAATTTAGCATTAAGATCTGTTTTGGAAAAATATAAAGGTCAAGGTGTACCAAAAGATGTTATTGAAAGAGCAATTAATAAAGCAAAAGGTGGAGAAGTAACTGCATATGAAGCGGGAAGATATGAAGGGTATGGTCCTGGAAATGTTGCAATTATTGTTGATACTTTAACTGATAATGTTAGAAGAGCATATGATTCTGTAAGAATGTGTTTCAATAAAAAAGGTGGTCATTTAGGAACTCCAGGTTCAGTTGCGTATAATTTTAATGAAACTGGATTAATAACATTTGTGGGTAATGATGTTGATGCGGTCACTGAAGCATTAGTATTAGGTGATGTTAATGTTGATGATGTTTCTTTAGATGAAGATTTAATCGTTGTTAAAGTTGATAAAACTGATTTAATGAAAGCAAAGACTTGTTTAAATGAAGCAGGATTTGAAGAATTTGAACAATGTGAAATAACAATGCTTCCAAATGATGAAATTACTTTAACTGGTGAAGATGCTAGAAAATTTAATGAATTACTAGATATGCTTGATGAAGTTGAAGATGTTCAAAATGTCTATCATAATGGAATAATTGAAGAATAAAGTTAAAATTTATTAATACCCTAAGGTTTTATAGTGATATATAAAATTTAAGGGTTTTATTTTTTATTGGTATTTATAAAAAAAATTAGATAAAATAACATATTTTATTGATTTAATTGTTTTATTAATTTAATATATTCATTGGCACTTATTGCCAATTGTAGTCCCGGTAAGACAAACAATTGCAAGGAGAAAAAATTATGCAAAGACAAACAACAATTGCTAATGCTAACACAATTACCCGTAAGTGGTATGTAATTGATGCAACAAATTTACCTTTAGGTCGTTTGGCATCAGAAATCGCTAGATATTTAACTGGCAAAAATAAGGCTATCTACACACCTAATGTAGACTGTGGCGATTATATTATCGTTATTAATGCTGGAAAGGTTTCTCTTTCTGGTGATGCAGAAAACAAAAAAACATATTATAACGCTTCAGGTTGGGCTAGAGGAATTAGATCTAGAACAGCGGGTGTTATGAAAAGAGAGTACCCAGTAGAAATGATTCAAAGAGCAGTTCACGGTATGGTACCAAAAGGTCGTTTAGGTAGACAAATTGAAAAGAAATTATTTGTCTATGAAGGTAGCGAACACAAACAAGTTGCACAAAATCCAGAAGTGTTAACTTTAAAATTCTAGGAGGGAACAATAAATGGCAAAGAAAAAAGAAGTCAAGTACTATGGTACTGGTCGTAGAAAATCATCTGTCGCTAGAGTTTATTTAGTTCCAGGAAATGGAAATATTACTGTTAATGGTTTAAATGTTAACGAATATTTTCCACATGCAACACTAGTTATGGATTTAAAACAACCACTTGAAATAACAGGAACAACTGAAAGATTTGATATTATTGCTACTGTTAAAGGTGGTGGATTTACTGGTCAAACTGGTGCAGTTAGATTAGGTATAGCAAGAGCATTACTTGAAGCAAGTGCAGATTTCCGTTCACCATTAAAGGTTGCTGGAATGCTCACAAGAGATTCAAGAGTAAAAGAAAGAAAGCACTACGGCTTAAAGAAAGCAAGAAGAGCGCCACAATTCTCAAAGCGTTAATCGTTTTGGAAGGTATCTAAAACAGGGATTATTTCCCTGTTTTTTTTGCATATTTATGTAAAAATGTAGAATTAAATTATCAGTTTTTTATAATGTTGAAAATAAAGAAAGGAAAATTATTTTTAATTGATATCAATATTTTTATCGTGATTAATTCTAAGAATATATATCCTTATCAATCATTCTTAAAATAAATTTAACAAATGATATTTTTGTGATAAAAGGAGTGTAAAAAAAGAACCATTAGAACATATATAAGAACTAACTTTTTTAAATATTATCATATATAATATAAGTGAAAAGGAGACTAATGAAATATGTTGTTTAAAGATAAGTTAAAACAGTTGAGAAAAAATAAAAATATTTCGCAATATGATTTAGCAAATGATTTAAATATTAGTCGTAGCGTTGTAGCAAAATGGGAAACTGGTTTAACATTACCTAGTGAAGAATCTATTTTATTATTAATGAATTATTTTAATGTTTCTCGAGAAGAATTATTAGTTGATAATGAAACTGAAAAGATTGTAGTTAATAAAAATGTTTCTATTTCAAAGATGAAAAGGGTAATTATTTTTTTAATATGTTCGTTATTCGTGGCTATTTTAGTTTTAGTTATTGTTGGATCAATAGGATTTAAAAATGAAGAAAACTCAACTAATTTTTATGAGCCTTTAATTACAAATGATGGCTATAATTTAATGGTAAATAATGAAGATATTTATCCATTTGAACCACATTTAACAAAAGAAGATGATAAAGAAGGTCAAAAATGTTTTTATGTAAATGTAAATTTAGATAGAAAAGATATTATTCATATTTATGTAAAAGGTGAACAATTGTTTAACACAACAATAGTATGGGATTTTAAAAATAATACTGGCACAACTGAATCAAGTGGTGGATTCTATTTATGGGAAGAAGGTAATTATGATATAT
>CAZOAE010000015.1:0-10207 GCA_964577725.1 uncultured Erysipelotrichaceae bacterium
AAAGAAAAAAGAACAAAATGAAAATAGACAAAAAGCAATATCAATATTAAGAGCAATATCTATTCGTATGCCTTTACTTGTATATGGTATGGAAGGTGATATTGATACTGAAATTACAATCGATAATTTTGTTGATTTAGTTGATGATATTTCTTGGAATGAATTTATGCCTACTGGTGTAGATAAAAAAATGTTTAAAAAGTTTTCTAAATATTACGATAAAGATATGTTTATTGCTTGTGCTAGAAGAATTAGATATATTTCCAAAACTGCAGATGAATTAGAACCTACTGAAAGAGTTATTAAAATTGCAGAGTTATTTGCAACATTTAAAAATCCTGATAAAGAAACAGTTTTAACTCCGTGGCGTGTAGTAAATATGCATTTATCACAAACCTTAGGGGGTTATTCATTCTATGATGAAAAATTTAATGATGGAATAAATGAACCTAGATTTGTATCTTTTGAAAATATTACTAATGATACATTATCTAATCCAAATGCTAAGATATTAGAAATAAATTCAAAAACTGGTCTATATCCTTTATATGTTGCTTATAGTTTATATCGTACTAAGTGTGATAGTTATAATAAAGAATTATCTTTTGATGAAAAAATTAAAATATGGGATGAAGTTATTAATAACAATATCTATGTTATATGTAAAACTCAAATGGCTAAGTTGATCACAAGAAGAACATTATTAGGATATCGAAAAGGGAAAATAAACGCTCACGCATTTGATGATTTAATTAATCAAATGAAAGAAAAACAAGCACAACTTATAAAGAAATTAAAATCATCTAACTTTTGGGGTAAAGGAGAAAATAAGGAAATGAAATTTAATGCGATAGTAGGTAATCCACCTTATCAAATAAGTGATGGTGGCGCTCAAGCAAGTGCAACACCAGTTTATAATTATTTTGTGGATACTTGTAAAATACTTAATCCACATTATGTATCATTAATTATGCCTTCAAGATGGATGACTGGTGGAAAAGGTTTAGATAATTTTAGAAAAACAATGATTACTGATAAACATATAATTAAATTATTTGATTATACATCATCAAAAGATATTTTTTCATCTGTAGATATTAAAGGTGGTGTTTGTATATTTTTAAGAGATAGTTTGTTAGAAAGTAAATGTGAAATAACATTATTTGAAAAAGAAAATGTAAAAATTACTAATAGATATTTAGTAGAGGAAGATGATGAGATTTTTATTAGAAATGCAGAATTAATTTCAATTAAAAATAAAGTAAAGAAATTAAATGAGCCTAGTTTTGAAAAAATTACATCGCCACTTAAACCATATGGTTTACGTGGCGATGTATTCAAAGACTTCAAAAAATATAATCTTCCGCAAATGAGTGTTAATCCAATTCCAAATGGTATAACTGTATATGGACTAGATGAACATTTAAAAAGAGTTAAAAGATATGCGGATAATGATTATCCATTTCCAAAAAAACAATATATTGATGGTTATAAACTTTTTATGGCAAGAAATCAAGGCTCTGGTGTTTTTGGAGAAGAATTTAGCACTCCTATTTTCGCAAAGCCTAACGAATGTTGCACCGAAACTTTTATTGTTGTAGGTACATTTAATACAGAACAAGAAATGAATAATTGTTGGAAATATTATAAAACAAAATTTTTTAGAGCGTTAGTTGGAATAAGAAAGCAAGATCAAGGTGCTTCAAAAGCAATTTATTATTATGTTCCAATTCAAGATTTTACAAATAATAGCGATATTGATTGGTCAAAGTCTATTGTTGAAATTGATAAGCAATTATATAAAAAGTATAAATTGTCACAAGAAGAAATAGATTTTATTGAAACTAAAGTTAAACCTATGGAGTAAATTATTAATTAACAATTTTTATAATAATAAGAGATTGTATTATAATTAAAAAATATTAGATAAAATTTTTAAAGAATTTTTTAATCTAGTTTGTATTTGTTCAGCGGTTTCATATGAACCATTTTTTAACCAAGCAGTAAGACAACTAGAAATTAATGAAGTCATTGTTATCATTAGGTAATTCATTTGTTCTTTGTCAATTGATGAGTTAGGGAAGAAATAATTTATGTTTTTACTGATATATTTTAAATGTGAATTATAAAGTATATCCATTCTTTCACAGTTTATAAGTGCTGATAGTAATGATTTATTATTCATTAATTCTTGAATAAATTTTAATGAAGTTGTTTTAGGGCTATATTTATCTATTAATTTGAATTGTTTACTTACTTTTTCAAAAAGGTTATCGCATAAATAGGATAGGACATCATAGGTATTATCAAATAAACGATAAAAAGTTGCTCTACTTACAGATGAAGATTTTTGAATATCGGTTACTGTTATTTCGATAAAATTTTTATTTTTTAAAGTAGATAAAAGTCCGTTTCCTATTTTTTCAGCTGATCTTTTTGCTCGTAAGTCTTTTGAAATGTGATACATATTTTGCTCCTTTTGTTTCGTTATAAAAAATAATGGTATGGAATCATTGTATCATAATAATAGATGTGATACAAAAGTTTCATATTTTATAAGGAGTGCTTATGGAAAATGTTATTAATGCGTGGTTATCAATTTGGCTTTATGTAATTTTAGGAATTGGTGTTTATCTTGTGATAAAAGTTTATAAGAATCGTAATAGTTGGGATAAGATTAATATTTTTTGTACATTGGCAGTTATTGTTTTAGTTCTTCATGTTATTGAAGAATGGGTATTTCCTGGTGGACTTCATTATTCATATAATTTTACTCATAATTCAACTGATCTTGCTCGATATCCTATGAATAGGCTTACTGATATGATTACAAATTTTGGTGGTATTTTATTAGGTTGTATTGTTTTGAAGTTTTGGGGATTTAAAAAACCAGCGGGAATTGCAGTAATGCTTTTTTCTTTTTTTGAAGTAGTAATTCATATTGTTATTGGGATAAATTCTTTAAATACTTTTGGTAAATATGGAATGCAAATTTTATATTCTCCTGGATTAGTTACTTCTTTGTTTGGCTTTTTACCAATAGCGGTAGGACTTTTATTTCATTTATTAAAAAAAGAAAATCGAGCAAATATAAAACAATGGGTAATTGCGGTTGCTGTGATGTTTGGATTTTGTTTTTTGTTAATTAATTTACCAGAGATGATATTAGGTAGTGAAGATAGTCCTTATGTATTTACTAATAGGGGTTATTATGAACAATTTGCTGAAGAATTTGAAAAGGATAATAATTTTAGTTATATCTTTATTATTTTTAAGCATCTTGTAAGTTTTTGGTAATCTCAATAAAAAATTCTTTACTCCAAAGGTTTAGTTTTGATTGATCTTTTATAAATGGTAAAACATCTTTTTTTGCTTCTTCAAAGTTCATATTTTCGAATCTTTCGTTAAGTAGTAATTTTAAGTTTTCAATAGTTAAGTCATAATCATCATTAATAAAGTTTGATTGAACTAATTTTGCTTTTAAATTTTTAAGATTGACTTTTGCTCTAATTGATAAGAAGAAAACATAATCATAAAAATCTCTACCTTTAACTCTTGATTTCCAATTTCTACAAAGGCAAGCGTGTATTTTTCCAGCGAAAAGAGATGGTAAATCATATAGTTTTACTTGATAAGGAGAAGGTAATAAACCAAATTTTGTTTCGTAAGTTGCGTCAATTGGGGAATTGATGTCAACTTCAAATTTGATTTTTATAAGTTCATCTTTATTTATGTTGTTTATGTTTTCTTTTTCGTAAAATGTCATTATATGTTCTTTTGTGTTACCTTTTAAAAATGCAGATTTAATATTTGAATCAACAGATTTTTCTTTTTCTATAACAGTAAAATTTAATCCTAAAGATTTTGTTTCATTTTCTATATATAAAAAGTATTTTGTTAAATCAAAGTTTGGGTTTGGTGTAATTAAAGCAAAGTCTAAATCTTCACTAAATCTATCTAATCCATAAAAAATTCTAAGTGCTGTTCCACCATAGAAAGCAACATCTTTAAAAAATCCACTGCGAGAAAGACCACATAGAACAATCTCTTGTACTACTTCTTTGATTGCGTTTTTTTTATCTTGTAATGTACGGATTTCATATTTTTTTAACATTTGGTTTAAAATTTGTTGCATTTTATTTTTCTCCTTTAATCATTTTTATAAGTAAATTTAGATTTGTAGAATGGTAAAGTGGTGCGATTAATAAAATATTATTTTTATTAAGTTTATCAAATTCGTTTTCATAAATTCTTAAATCTTCAAATAGAAGTGTTTTTAATTTTTTAATACTTTTTACTGGGGGAAGGGTATATAGTTTATCGCAAATGGCTTTTTCTGGTGTTGCAATTTGATATGAATAGTTTCCATCAATTTTTGCAATAACTCCATAACTAAAAACATTGTTTGGAATATCACGATATAGGTATGTACCAAATTTATTTGTATAAGTTTTAGTTTTCTTTTTATTAAATGTCGCACAAGTGAATAAGTGTACTGCTTCTGGTATTAGTCCATATTCAGCCAAAGCATAATCAAAAGAAAGGTATGATGGACCATATATAACTTGAGATAGTTTTTCTCCACTTGTATTTTCTTCTGTTTCGTAGTATCCCCTTACGATAGGAAATAATTTACCATCACGAACATCTCGGGCAATTTTTCCTTTTGGATCAACATAATTACTGTATTTTTCAATTAATTGATTGGTTGTTAAAATCATATTGTTTTCTCCAGTTAGTTGTATATTATCACACTTATTGGAGAAAATCAACATTGTTTTATTTTCTTATTTATGGATTTTTATTTCATATTCTTTTATTTAAATTATAAAAATGTAAAAATGTTTATAAGGAAAGTAATATGAAAAAGTTTTTAAATATTGTAGTTGTTTTTCTTAATTTAGTATTTATTATTATTAATGTTTTATTTTTTTCATTATGGAAAGATTCATACAAAAGATATGAAGATATTTCATATGGAGAATATGAACGGCAAACATTTAATTTATGTTTACCTAGAAATCATAGTGATTCTGTTGGTTTAATTTTAGTAATTCATGGTGGAGCATGGGTTGGTGGAGATAAAAGTGGTTGTGATAAGGATTTAGATAAGTGGAGTAAAAAAGGGTATGCAACAGCAGCGATAAATTATCATTTTATTTCAAATGAATTTTATTGTGATGATATTATGAATGATATTTCGTTGAGTTTAAAAAAAATTAAGGATTTTGCTAAGTTAAAGAATGTTAATATTAATAAAGCAATTTTAGTGGGGAGTTCTGCTGGTGGTCATTTATCGCTTCTTTATAGTTATAAATATAAAGATGTTTCGCCGATAGATTTAGTTGCGGTGGCAAGTTATAGTGGTCCTACTGATTTAACTGATGAATGGTATTATGTTAATAATGAGAATTCAAATGGGTATCTTGATTTGTTTTCAAATTTGTGTCATATATCATTTACTGAAGATAATTATTTTACTTCAGTAATGAAAGAAAAATTGCTTGAATATTCTCCAATAAATTATATAAGTGAAAGTAGTGTTCCTACGCTTATTTGTCATGGTAAGAAAGATGATATTGTTTGTTATTCTAATGCGGTGACATTGAAGGAAAAACTTGATTTATTTGGCGTAAAAAATGATTTTGTTTCGTATGAAAATTCTGGACATTCTCTAGGTAGAGATAAAGAACAATCTAAAAAAGCAAGTGAATTGTTTTTATTATATGCTTCAACTTATTTGAATTAGTTTTTTGATTAAATTGTTTTAGAAATAGAATTATTTTATTTTTTTGACATATGTTTTAGTATGGGAATAAGAGTAATGAAATTTGGTGGAGATTGTTTATCAACACCGAAGAATCAGTTAATTGTTAAAGATATTGTTTCATCTTATGATGAAAATATTTTGTTAGTATGTTCGGCAATGGGGAGAGATGGATTTCCTTATTCTACTAGTTCATTAGAAAAATTAGTTGATGAAGAATATATTTTATTAAAGGAAAAAGATCGACTTATCAGTTGTGGAGAAATTATTTCATCTATTAGGTTAAGTTATTTATTTAATTATTATAAAATTAATTCTTATTCGTTGTCTTATAAGGAAATAGGTTTTAATTGTGATAGTAAGTATGGTAATGGTAATGTATTGTTTGTTAATAAGAATAGAATTGAAGATTTGTTGAAAATTTATAAAGTGTTGATAATTCCAGGTTTTATTGGTGAAAGTAATGAAAATGAAGTTATAACATTAGGAAAGGGAAATTCGGATTTAACAAGTGTTTTAGTTGCTAATGCTTTTAATCAAAAAATAGTTTATTTATATAAGAATGTAGATGGTGTTTATCATACTTCTCCTAGTGTTTATCGCCAATTGAATTTGTTTGAATTTATTAGTTATAAAGAAATGTTATCGTTAATTGATATTGGTTTTGGGATTGTTTCTAAAAAGGCAATATTAGAAGCAGAAAAGAATAATATAGTTATTGAGATAAGAAATTATTTGACTAATAAAAAGGGAACAATTATTTCTAATAAAATGTCTAATGATTTAATAATTGGTTTTAATATTGATGAAAAGAAGGTTAAAATAGCAACATTTAATCCATTAAAAGTAAAGTTAGAAATTAATAAGATATTAGTGGGTAAACATATTTTTATAAAAAATGAAGTGATTATTTCTAATATGTATGGTTTTGAAGTAGGTAAATCAATGATTAATATTGTAAAAAAAGTACTTACAGATTTCATTATTAGTGATAATAAGTGATTTTTACTAATAAAAATATTAGTATTCTAAATAATTATAAGGTATAATACCCTTATGGAGTCGAATTTAATGAAAATACTTGCTACTGATTTAGATGGTACTTTATTTTTTCCTAAAAGAAGAAGAACTGGAATTACTAATCGAAATAAAAGTTTTTTACAAAAATTTTTAAAAGATGGTAATCGTGTTATTTTAGTTTCAGGAAGGAATTATCATATTTGTCAAAAAATAAGTAAAATTCTAGGTCATAAAATTGATATGATTGGTTGTAATGGATCAGTTGTTATCAAAGATAATGAATTTTTATATGATAATCCTATGGATAGAGATGAAGTGAAAAAGTTTGTCAATGAGAATTTTTATCAAGAAAAAGTAGTTGCGTGGACGTTTTTCTCAGATAAATATCCTATGATTATGGTACCAGTAAAGATGAATCCAATTGTTAGTTTTTTTGTTAAATTACACTTTAACTTGCAAGGGGTTTATAAAGAAGATTTTGTTTTTGGAAGAAAGTATCTTGATGAACTCCTAAATGATGATACCTCAAAAATTTATAAGATGATGGCTGTTTACGGAGTTGGAAAGAAAAAAATTGAAATTGCTAGAGTCCAAAGAGAAAAATTAAATGATGCGTATGGCACTAAGTTTGAAATCTTATGGTCGAGAGAAGCAATTGAATTTATGAAAAAAGGTGTAAATAAAGCCAATGCGTTAGAGAGTCTTTTAAATGTTTTAAAAGTTGATAAGGGGCAAGTTGCTGTTGTTGGTGATTCAGGGAATGATGTTCCATTATTCGAAAGATTTAAGAATAGTTTTGTAATGGCTCATGCACCTGAAGAAGTAAAACAAAAAGCCAAAACTGAGATTGAAGGTGTCTATTGTATTGAAAATCATTTATAGAGAAGGAGAAAAAAATGAATCAAACTACAAGATATGTTATGGATATTTATCAAGTAAGTGTTATAATTCGTGACACACTTGAATATTTAATTCCAAAGGAAAAAGGTTATGATGTAAATGTCTATAATCAAAGAAAAGAAGTTATTAAAACTTCATTAATGGAAAATCATCCATTTTCTAGGTTCTTATCTGGTAATGCTGAGATGGGTGAAAAAGTAAGACAAAATGTTACTGATTTCTATGATTTAGTTTATGGAGATGAATCAAGAGCGGTCTTTATTGAAAACGAAAATGTTATTGTTGATAATGGATATGCAACACAATTATTAGATTATGTTGTTGGATTACATGAAACAATATATGAGATTTGTAAAGGCTTTATTAAAAATGCTCAAGAAAATAATACATATGAAGAATCTTTTGGTATTTTAATTGAAAAAGAAAATGCGTTTTATAGATGTTTATCTTCATTAATCATTACTGATCAAATTCATAAATTATTTGTTGATTTTAATAAAGCAATGCATGAATCAAAAGGTCAAACTTCACCTCAATCAAATTTTATTGCTAATGAATTAAAAAAGAGTATTGGTTTCTTTATGTTTGTTGAACAACACGCAAATTATGAAACAAGTTTTTATAAAGAAGCAGTTGAAAAGACAAAATTTGTTATTGATTGTATGGGTGGAAAACAAAAAATTGATGAAACTGGCGAAGGTTTGAAAAATGCAATATTTAGTTTAAGAGATATGTGGCAAAGTAATGTTCAATTAACTGAAGGCGAATGGAGAGCAAATTATCAATTTGTTGTAAGAGAATTAATTAATTACGATAAAGCAAGACAAGCACAAACAAATGTAACACCTGAACAAAGTGAAGAAACAGTCGAAAATAAAGAAAATGAATAATAGGAGATAAAATTATGGCAAAAACGAAAGTTAAAAATTTAGAAAAAACAAAGCGTGATTTTAAAATTGCAGAAATTGTCTATTATTCAATTGGTGGAGTTGTTTTATTTGTAGGATTTCTATTTTCTATTTTTGGTGTAATTTTATTTAATCCAGTAAAGGCTAATTTTGAAAATACATTTTTAAAACAAGCAGAAACAGCAATTTTTAATTTTTTAAATTGGAATACTGATTTTACTCACGCTGGTTTAGTTTTGATGATAATAGCAACTATATATTTTGCAATTATCTTCTTAATTTTTACTAAAAAAGGCGATAATATTGATAGAATTTCTATTCAAAAACAAACTAGACAAAGACAATTTAATTTTAATAATAAAGAAGAAGTTGTTGATACAGTCGAAGTTAATAAATAGTTATGAAAAAATTATTAGTATTTGCAAGTTTATTATTACTATTTAGTTGTGGACAAGTTCCATCTAGTGAAGAAATTTCATCTAGTAGTTCTGCCAGTGAAGAAGTTGATTACGGAACGGTTGAGTTTTCTTCAGTTTATGTTTATAACAATGATTATGATGGAGTAAAAATTCAACCATTATTTTCTAATCCTATTAGTTGTGAAAATGTTGAATTTACTTATGTAGTTGAAGATGAATCAATATGTGAAATTGATGAATATAATTGTGTTTATTATCTAAGTAAAGGTAGTACAAAAGTTACTGCAACTAGTGAATATTTTGAAGAAGCAACTTTTTATGTTTATGCAGTTGAATCATATACAAGAAAGGATAATTTTTCTTCTAAGAAAAATGAAGTAATAAATAATGTTAATGAAAATACAACTTTATTTTTAGGAGATTCATTCTTTGAATTTTGGAAAAATGGAACTAATTGTATTAAATTAGCAGATGAATTTCCAGATTATGATATATGTAATATTGGAATAAGTGCGACAACATCTCATGAATGGAGAGCGGCATATAATAAGATATTGTCTTCAATGGAGTGTCCAAAAAATATTATTGTTAATATTGGCATTAATAATGTTGATGATATGTATGAAACTGGTTATGAATGTGCTAGAAATGTTAAAGCATTATTATTAGATTTAACTACATATTTTTCTGAATCTAATATTTATTATTTTTCAATTACTCGTTGTTCTGGTGGATTTGCTAAAAATTGGACCGCTCATCAAATATCAAATAACTTAGTTAAAAGTTTTATTGATAAATATGAAAAAATGAATTATTTAGATGTTATGTCTTTATATGGAGATGATTATGCTTCTTGTGAAGCAGATGGATTACATCCAAATCAAAAAGGCTATGATTATTTTAAGCAATTGTTAAATGAAAATGTTACTTTTGTTGAAAAATAAACCATTCAATATTATGTGCGTTAAAAAGGTAAAAAAAATTTAAAAATATATTGAACATATTTTTGAACTATGCTATATTTAATTAGCGCACCTTTGGAGCAATACTCAAGAGGCCGAAGAGGAATCCCTGCTAAGGATTTAGACTGGGGCAACCTGGTGCGAGAGTTCAAATCTCTCTTGCTCCGCCATATTGGATGGACCAGTGGTGTAGCGGTTAACATGTCTCCCTGTCACGGAGAAGATCGCGGG
>CAZOAE010000016.1:0-10170 GCA_964577725.1 uncultured Erysipelotrichaceae bacterium
ATAAGAATGTTGGTTGAATTAATTTGTCTTCACAATATTTTTCAAAGAAAGCATTTATGATATGTCCCACGGTGAAATGGTTTTCTACTTTAATATTATGAGAATTTGCTAATTCTATTGCTTCTTGTAAAGAATAATTATTTGATTTAAAATCTATTCCAGTTTCTTGTTTAATCATATCGCACATTGTTACTACTTGGAATGGTTTTGAAATATCAATTTTTTCTCCTTCAGGATTGAATATATTTGTAAATTCAGTTTTATCAGTTAATTTTTTCGCAGCAAATTTAATCATTCCTTCAGTAATTTTCATCATTGAAGATAAATCTCCATACGCTTCATATAATTCAATCGTGGTAAATTCTGGATTATGTGTTGAATCCATACCTTCGTTTCTAAATAAGCGTCCTATTTCATAAACTTTTTCTAAGCCACCAACAATTAATCTTTTTAAAGGTAATTCTGTAGCAATTCTTAAATAGAAATTTCTATCTAACGCATTATGATGAGTAATAAATGGTCTTGCTGTTGCGCCACCTTGAATTGGTTGAAGAACTGGTGTTTCAACTTCAATAAATCCTAAATTATCACAATATTCTTGAATTGAACGAATAATTTTTGGCCTTGCAATAGCAACTTTTTTTGCTTCTTCGTTCATTATTAAGTCAACATATCTTCTTCTATATCTTTCTTCTTTATCAGTTAAACCATGAAATTTCTCTGGTAATGGGCGGAGTGCTTTTGATAAATGAGTATATTCAAGACATTTAATTGTAGGTTCACCAGTACGAGTTAACATTACACGACCTTTAACCCCAACAATATCACCAATATCCGCCATTTTAAAAATAGAATACATTTCTTCTCCAATATCGTTAATAGAAATGTAAACTTGAATAATGCCTTTAATATCTTGTATTTTGAAAAAACTTGCTTTTCCCATTACATTTTTAAACATAATTCTACCAGCGATAGATACATTTAGATTCATTTCTGTTACTTCTTCATTAGTTTTATTAAGTACTTTTTCTTTGATATCTAATGAATAATCTGTTCGAGAATATGCTTGTCCAAATGGATCTAATCCAAGTTCTTTTAATTTTTCAACTTTTTGTCTTCTTGCTAATTCTTGATCTGTTAATTTTTCTTCCATAATTTTATAACCTCGCTTTTATTTTAATGAAAAATATTATATTTTCAATGTTATTTATTGTTTTAAGCCTAATTGATATAAATAATTCTTTTTTATCCCCGTTTCTTCACTAATTTTTTTTGAAGCATCTTTTAAAGAGTTGCCATTATTCATTTCGTTATTTAAAAGAATAAGTAGTTGTTCATCATCAATAGTTTGTTCTTGATTGTTTTTTTCAACAATAATAACCATTTCTCCTTTTAAAGTTGTTTCATCAATGTTTGATAATTCTTTTAAAGTTCCATAAATATATTCTTCGTGAATTTTTGTGATTTCTCTAACAATACACGTTTTACGATTAGATAAAATTTCATACATATCAAGTAGTGTTTCTTTTATTCTATGTGGTGATTCATAAAAAATTAATGTACAATCAAAATTTGTTAATCTTCCTAGTTCTTTTCTTCTTAATGAAGGTTTTGAAGATAAAAATCCATTAAAGTAGAAATGAGTTGTATCTATTCCAGAACCAATTAATGCTGGCAAAAATGCGTTAGCGCCTGGAATAATTGAAACTGGAATATCATTTTCTATGCAATGAGTTACTAAGATAGAACCAGGATCAGAAATTCCTGGATAACCAGCATCTGAAACAACGGCAATTGATTTGTTTTCTTTAAGAAGTGATATTAATTTTTGAGAACATAATTGTTCGTTATGTTCGTGATAAGAGATAAGTTGTTTATTAATTGAAAAATGATTTAATAAAGATGAAGTTGTTCTAGTATCTTCACAAGCAATAACATCAACATTTTTTAAAACATCTAATGCTCTTTTAGAAATGTCATTTAGATTTCCAATTGGGGTTGCAACAAAATAACAAATTGATGAATGTTCAAATGATTTAATTCTCTTCATTTTTCTTTCCTTTATTGTTAGGATTTCTTCTAATTGGTTGATTTGGATTATAGTTTTGTGTGATTTTGTTTTCTATTTGAGATAACTCAACAGTAATGACACTGTCGGGATTTTCTAAACGAACCATTTTTGTTAATATATTAATTGAAGCAATACGATATATTTGATCATTATATTCTACTCTTAAACCAATTTTAGGTAGATTTTCTTTTTCTTTTGTATAAACTTCATCTTCATATTTTAAACAGCAAATTAATTTACCACATTGACCAGATAGTTTTGGAATATTTAAAGCAAGCATTTGATTTTTAGCCATTGTAATAGAAATGCCATCAAATTCATTTAAAAAAGTCGAACAACATAAAGGTAATCCACATATACCAATTCCCCCAGTTAATTTTGCTTTATCTCTAGGTCCAATTTGTCTAAGTTCAATACGGCAATGATATAAAGAAGCAAGAACTTTTAATAATTCTCTAAAATCAACTCGATCATCAGAAACATAAGAAATCATTAATTTTGTTTGATCTAAAGTAAATTCAGTAGAAATTATTTTCATATCTAAATTTAGTTTATTTGCTTCACTTTGAACAATTTTTGAAGCATCTTTTGCTTGTTGTAAATTGTTTTCATATATTTGAATATCACTTTCATTTGCTAAGCGAATAATATAAGAGAAAAGATCATTTTCTTTGTTAAAATATTTTTTTGGTTGTGATACAACTCTACCTAATTCAATTCCCCTTGGTGTTTCGCAAATGACAACATCACCTTGTTTAATTCTATAATTTGCTAAATAATATAATGCTTTTCCTTGATTAGAAAAATTTACGCCAAATATACAATCCATACTTAACTCCTTTTCATTAAATAAATAAATATATGTTCTAATAATAAACCTAAATTAATATTAAGTTCAATTTGTCCCCTTGAAAGTAAAAATTCTTTATAAATATCTTCTAAATTGTTAATTACATTACAGATATTAACAATAGTTTCTTTATGCTCAGTAAGATTAATTGGTAATCCAATTTTATAATCTAATGAATTTCTTAAAAAAACAATGAAAATATCTAAAAATAATCTAACACTTACTTTGTCTTTTAATTCTGGTATTACTTTATTTTGAACAAAGAATAATGCTTGATTTTTACTTTGAAATAAATTATCAAAAGTATCGAATACTAAATCTTTAATTAATAGATATTGATTATCTTTTGAAGTGTTTATTATTGATTCTAAACTACCACAGATAGAAGATAAAATTTCACAATCATCAAGAGAAATACCTTCATTTTGAGCATTTTTAATTAAATCATTATGTTTAATCGGTAAAAGTTTTAAATGTTGCATTCTTGATAGTATCGTAGGTAATATTTTTTCTTCATTATATGTAGTTATAAAAGCATAAACATCTTTTTGAGGTTCTTCTAAAAATTTTAATAAAGCATTTAATGTTTCTTTATTTGAATTTTCAAGTAGATGAATTATGTAAATCATTTTACCACTTTTTTCAGTTGGTGTTTTTTGGAAAAATGTTTGTAATTCTTCAATATCACCAACTTTTATATTTCTTTCTTGACCATTTAAAAGTTTAAAATCAGCATAATTACCTTCATCAAATCTAATACAATTAATACAATTTTCACAAGCAAAAGGATTTGAATGGGGACATATTAAAGTTTTTGCTAAAAATAAACTTGTTTCTAATAAAGGAGCACCTTCATTACCTTTAATTAAATAAGCGTGTGAAAGTCGATTTGATTCTAAACAAGAAGCAAAAGTTTTATATAGTATAGGTTGATTTTTTTCTAAATAGTTTTTAAAGTTCATTTAATTGTTCCTTAATTATTGAATAAGTTTGATCAACTACTTCATCAAAACTTTTACTAGCGTCAATTATTTTTATTCTTTCAGGAAATTTTTTTGCAAGTAATAAATATCCTTCTCTTACTTTTTTATGAAATGATAATTTTTCTTGGTCTAATCTATTTACTTCTCTATTTGAATTTTTAGAAATTCTTAATAAGCCAATTTCAGGATCGACATCAAATAAAAGAGTGAGATTAGGAAATGTTCCTTCAGTAGCAAACATATTAATTTTTAATACTTCTTCTATTCCAATATCTCTTGCATATCCTTGATAAGATAATGAAGAATCTAAATATCTATCACAAAAAACTAGTTTATTTTCTTTTAAACTTGGCCATATTTTTTCGACTAAATGTTGTCTTCTTGAAGCCGCGAAAAGTAAGCATTCAGTTCTTAAATCCATTGAAGTGTTATTATTATCTAAAATAACATTTCTAATTTGTTCCCCGATTGGTGTTCCACCTGGTTCTCTTGTTTTTATTATTTGATATCCTTGATTTATTAATTTTTCATAAATTACGGACATTACAGATGATTTTCCTGAACCTTCTGGACCTTCTAATGTGATAAATAATGACATAGATTTATACTCCTATTTTTTATAATTTGTTCTTCCTTCAAATGCTTTTGTTAAGGTTAATTCATCAGTGAAATCTAATGTTGCACCCATTGGTAAACCATACGCTAGACGAGTTATTTTAATTTCTTTAAATGACTCTAGTAAGCGAGTTATATATAAAGCAGTGGTTTCTCCATCAATTGTTGGACTTGTTGCTAAAACAATTTCTTTAATATTATTTTCTTTAATTCTTTCAAGAAGTTTATTAATTGTTAAATCGCTCGCGGTTATTCCTTTTGTTGGAGAAATGCTACCATTTAAAATATGATATTGAGCGTGAATAATATTTAATCTTTCAAATGCTAAAACATCTTTATATGATGTGACAACAATAATAATAGAAGTATCTCTTGTTATATCATCACAAATTAGACATTTTTCATTTTCTTTATAACAAAAACAATTTGGACAAATAGATAAGTTGTTTTTAATATTTTTTAAAGATTGAATCAAATTATCAATTTTTTCTTGTGGTAATTTTAAAAATTCATATGAAATTCTTTCTGCTGATTTATTTCCAATTCCAGGAATTACTTTAAGAGAATTAGTTAAATCAGTGATTGTTTTTAATTCACGCATTTTTAAAATGGCATCCTCATTCCATTTGTCATACTAGCATTTAATTTTTCAAATGCTTCATCTACTACTTTAATTGCTTCATTAATTGCTACTTTAATCATATCTTCAAGCATTTCTTTATCTTCTGGATCAATTGCGTCTTTATCAATATCAATTTTGATAATTTCACGAGTTCCTTTTATTGTGATATTAATCGCACCACCTGCACTAGTAATATCAAATGTTTTACTTTCTAATTCTTCTTGCTTTTTTTGCATTTCTCTTTGCATTTTTTGTGCTTGTTGCATTAATGCTTGCATATTCATAAGTTTATTCTCCTTTTTCTAATTCTTCAGCGAGTAACGCTGTTTGTGATTTTGTATTAAGATTTCTTTCAACTTTAATATCTATATTTATTTCTGTTGGTGAAGGTAATTTATTGGCTTGTTGTAAATGTGAAAATTTTGTTACTGAATCAACATATTCTTGTTGAGTTAATGCAATTAAGATACAAGGGCTACCATAAATTAATTCTATTACTTTTGATAAACCATTTTGGTTTTCTTTAATGTTCATTTTAGCAACATCTTTTTTAAATTGGGCTTCAAATACTATCGCATTTTTTGCAACAATTCTTGGCTCCATATATTTTAATAAAGAAGCGTATTTTCCTAATTTATTATGTGAAATTAATTTATCTAATAAATTCCATTTTTCTTTTAATAAAGATTTATTTTCTTTTGTTGCTTGAATCATTATGTTAATAATATCTTCGGTTGTGAATTCAATTGGTGTACCAATTTCCACGAATTGATTAATAGATGATAAATTAATATTTGGAAATAGTGAAGTAAATGATTCTTCTTGAACTACTGGTTTAATTATTTCTTTTTCAATAATTTTTACTGATTCAGTTTCTATTGGTTTTGTTTCAACTTTTTTTACTTCAACTGGTATTTCAACAATTTCTTTTTTTATTTCATCTTCATAAGAAGTGAGTTTTAATAAAGATATTTCAAATAAAGATAAGATATTGTTTACCATTTTAAATTGGATAGATGTTTGTAAAAGAATATCAATCCAATTATTTATTTTTTTAATACTTAAATTAAAATCATCACAATCATTTTGTTTTAAAATTTTTAATAAAGAAATATCTTGAGTTGTTTTATAAATTAGAAGTTCTTTTAATATTTCTAATAATTCATTATTTAATCTTTTAATATCAATTCCATTTTCTGCGATAGATTTAATTGATAAAGATAAATTGGTAATGTCTTTATTTTCAGCGTAATGTAGTAAATCTAATTTTTCTTTTAATGATGATAAACCATATAATTCTTGAATTTCTTTTAAAGTAATTTTTTTACCAGAATATGCAATAGTTTGATCAAGCATAGATAAGGCATCTCTTACACCTCCATCACTTAAAGAAACTAAATTTAATAAAGCATCTTCATCTATTTCAATATTTTCTTTTTGTAAAATATCAAATAAATAATTATAAATATCGCCATCACTTACTTTTGTAAAATCATATCTTTGAACCCTAGATAAAATAGTAGGCATTAATTTATATGGTTCAGTAGTTGCTAAGATAAATACTGTTTTTTCTGGTGGTTCTTCTAAAGTTTTTAGTAAAGCATTAAAGGCTTCATTAGTCATCATATGAACTTCATCAATAATATAAATTTTGTAATTTCCTAAAATTGGAGAATATTTTACTCGAGAAATAATATCTCTAATATCATCAATACCACGATTACTAGCGGCATCTATTTCTATGACATCTGGGTGTCTACCTTCAATAATTGCACGACAATTTTCACATTTATTACATTGATGAGAAAATCCTTCTTCACAATTTAAGGCTTTAGCAAAAATTCTTGCCATTGTGGTTTTTCCAGTTCCCCTTGGACCACAGAAAAGATAAGCATGAGCAATTTTATTTTCTTGTAATGCGTTTTTTAATGTTCTAATAATATGTTTTTGACCAGCGACTTCATCAAATGTCATTGGTCGATATGTTCTATAAAGTGCTTTGTAAGACATTGTTTTCACCCTTAAATAATTATAAACTAAAAATTTAAAATTTTAAATGATATATACTATTTTTGAATAAGATGAATTTTGTCTAATATAAATAAAAATTTGATAATTGAAATAAGAATAATTTTTTTGTATATTAAAGTTAGGAGAGCAATTTTATGAAAAAAAAGAATAAATTAATTTTAATATCTAGCTTAATGATTACTAATTTTTTAATTGTATCATGTGGAGAAACACCTTCATCTTCTAGCGGCGAAGAAGAATTTAAAAATTCAGTAACTTCAACTTTAAATGCTGATGATTATATTGAACATAATATGACTGATTTTGAGGAAGGTGACTATAATGCCACTATGTGGTATATGAATAAATTAAAAGATGTACCATTACCAGATCCCCAAGTATATGTAGAAGATGGTGTTTATTACATTACTGGTACTAGTGATAGAAGTTCTTGTAAGAATATTGATATATATTATACAGAAGATTTTGTTACCTATGAAAAAGCACTTAATGTTTTTACTCCAACTTCTAGTGGCTGGGAAGTAAAGAATAATCCATTATTTTATGCACCAGAAATATATTGTTTCGATAATGTATATTATATGTATTATAGTGCAGTTAGTAAGATAGATGGATATAGATATAATAGTGTTGTTAAAGCAGATAATCCTTTAGGACCATATGAATATATTATCAATGATGAAGTTAATGGAGAAGAAAACCCGCTTTTTAATTTTGGTAAAATTGTTTCTTTAGATGCAACAATTTTTGTTGATGATGATAAAGAAATGTATATGTATGTGTCAATGGGAAAAGAAGAACAATATATTGCGGGTGTTAAGATGAAAAGCCCTTATGAAATAGATTTAGACACTTATAAAGAACTTGCTAGACCTGGATATATTGATTCATCATTTGATAAAAATAATAGAAAATTAGAATGGGAAATGTATAGAAGTTATTATATTTTAGAAGCACCATTTATGATTAAATCTCCAAAAAATGGAAAATATTATTTAACTTATTCTGCGAATGGTTGTTGGAATAAATATTATTCTGTTTGTTATGCAGAAAGTGATAGTCCACTTGGAAATTTTGTTAAACCATATGAAGAAAATGAATTATGGACTAATTTATTATTTGGTTACAGTGGAGAAAAAGAAGGAACAATATTTAATCAATGGAGTGGTTTTGCTTCTGGTACTGGACATCATTGTTTCTTTAATATAGGTGACCAAGTAATGATTGGCTATCACGCGCATAAAAATCGTAGTTGGAACGCAGATGATACATATACTGAAAGATATTTTGGTATGGATTATTTATATTTTGGAAATGATGGAAAGCCTTATTGTAATGGACCAACTAATTCTTTACAACCATTACCAGAAAGTATTTCATCTTATAAAAATATTGCTTCTAATGCTAGTGTAAAAACTAAAAATGTTGAGAATGAACAATTTATTAATGATGATTATATTGTTGATAATTATAATTTAAAAGGTGAACAAGAAAAAGAAGTAAAATTAAATGAAGGGTATTCATATATTAAATTAACTTTTGATAAAGAATATGAAATAGGTGGTTTTAGTTTATCTAACAGTGCATATTATGAAAAAATAATTGAAAGTATTGAATATGTAGATTTTGGTAATGGTAATGCGGTAAGAAATCTTGAAATATCTCAATATCATGTTAATGAAGAAAATGAATTTGTCTTTCCTTGCAGTGGTTTTACTTTTGAATTTGATAAGCAAGTAAAATCTAACTCTGTTACAATTTGCTTAAATAATGAAAAAGTTTCATATATTAATGAAATAAAAGTTTTAGGTAAATAGGTTATAGTCGTTAACATTTATTAATTAATCTCGTATTTTAATTTGAGAGGTAATTAATGGATAACGAAGAAATATTAAAAAATGAAGGAATACAAGCGACTGCGATTCCTGCTATACTAACAAATGTTGAATTAGTTAGTTCAACACCTAGTACCATTACTCTAAAATGGGATAATTCAAATGAAGCAACAGGGTATCGTATTTATAGGAATACTACACAAGATGGGGATTATCTTCAAGTAGGGGAAGTTAGTGGAAACACTTATACCGATACTAATTTAAACTCGAATAATACTTATTATTACTATGTAAGTGCGTATAATGAACTTGGAGAAAGTGAAAGAAGTGATGTTATAACGGTTACAACATCAGTTATTGAATCTCCTACAGATTTAGTTTTGACACCAATAAATAATACTTCAATTAGATTAACTTGGACTCCACCAACAAATTACGATAGTTTTATTATTTATCGTAGTGAAAGTGAAGATGGAACTTTTAATCAAATTGCAACAGTAACCACGACTAGTTATGTTGATGATGGATTAACTAACAACACAACATATTATTATCGAGTTGGAACTGTGATTAACAACGAGATAAGTACAACATTTGCTACTGGAAATGCAACAACTTTAAATGAAAATACAGCACAAACATTAGAGTATCCAACAAGAGTTGTTGCAATAAGAGTTAATTGTTCTACTCTTGAATTAAGATGGAATTTAGTTGATAATGCGACTGGTTATCGAATTTATCGAGCAACTTCTATTGATGGAACATATGAATTAATTGCAACTACATATGGATTTAACTATTTTGATAATAATTTAAATGCGAATACAACTTATTATTACTATATAGTTAGTTTTAACGCTGAACAAGAGAGTGAAAGAAGTACTATATTTATGAATATAACATCTCAAAATTGTAATACTTCTTGTTATGATAGTGTGTGTAGAATCGTAAATAATAATGGTACTATTTATAAATGTTGTTGCTATCGAAGAAAAAGATGTGTTTGTTGTAATTACGATTAAATATCTTTAATATTCATTAACAAAAAAGGCCGTCTATTTACTGCTCTGGAAAATTTAAAGAGGTGGTTAATGAAAAATAACCACCTTTTCTATTTGAAAAAACATATCATTTGTATCACTAATTATAGATACATTAAAATA
>CAZOAE010000017.1:0-10068 GCA_964577725.1 uncultured Erysipelotrichaceae bacterium
ATGAGATTTTTTTAAATAATCCTAATTTCTTAGATTATGATAGTTTAAAAGGACTATTATCACATACAGTGATGATTTTTGGAACTTTATTTATTTTATTTCAAACATATAGAAATATTAGAGTTAAAACAATAGTTACTAGTGTTTCATTAGGATTAGGCTTATTTGTTATCATTGGGGGAATAATTAATTTATTATTTGTATTATGTGGTTTAGATGAAGTAAATGCGATGTATATGTTATATTTTCCATTTGATATTAAAGGAATTAATTTTATAACAATAGGAATTATAGCAATTATTCTTTCATTTATAATCGGTATGATATTTGAAATGATTTTTGTTGAAAAAGAAAATAGATGGTATAAAAATATTGGTAAAAGGGAGAAAAATTTATGAGAGAATTATTTTTAAAACTATTTGGTGATAGACCAGCGAATGATTTTACTAAAATGTATATGTTTTCATGGACACATATTTTTTATTTAGTAGTAATTATTGGAATTATTGTCTTATTAACTATTTTATTTAGAAAGAAAGAATTAGAAAAAAAGATTAAATTATTAGATATTATTGCTATTTTAATCGCAGTATCATATATTTTAGATTTCTTTGCTCAACCATTTTATCATGGTGGTACAAGTACAAGTAATGGCGATATTATTTTAGATAAGTTCCCATTTCATATATGTACGGTATTATGTCCTTTAATTTTATATTCAAGATTTTCTAAACATAAAGATGTAATTAAAACACCATTTGCAATTTTAGCAATAGTTGCTCCATTAATGTGGTTAATATATCCAGGAACCGCGCTTAATGAAGATGATAAATCTAGTTTCTGTTATCGAATTATACAATTATTTTCTTATCACGGATTAGTTTTCATATATGGTTGTGTTTATGTATTACTTCAAGAACAAACTTTAAATATTAAAAAATGTTATAAAGAATTAATCGCAGTAGTTGGTATTGCTTTATGGGCTACATTAGGTAATGCAATTTATTCTTGTGAAGATAGTGATTATAACTGGTTTTTCTTAAAAGATCCTGTTTTTGACTTTATTCCAAAACAAATTAATGCTTTTGTAGTAGTGATTATAATATATCTATCTTGTTTATTTATTTATGGAATTTATTATTTAGTTTTATATCTTAATAAAAAATATCAAAAAAAAGAAATAGCGCAACAATAATTATTTATTAATTTGTTGGCCAAGTTCTATTTTTCTTAAACCAATCAGTTTCTTTTAAAATAATAGAGTTATTAGTGCCAGTAATTGAAAAATTATTTGGAGTTGAATTTACAATAATATTACCATTCATTGGTTTAACTTCATATGTTGAACCACTTTTTTCTTCATCAATTTGAGTTGTACAATAAATATTTTCAGTATGTTTTGCCATTCTATCAATTGTTTCTTGATCTGGAAATCCTTTTTCGCTATATTCAGTAGTTCCACAGCAAGTGCAGATACAAATATTTTCTGGAGTTATTGCATTAAGTAAGACATCACTAGAAGAAGTATTTGATCCGTGATGACCACCTTTATATACTTTTACATGGGGTAAATTATTACTTTCAACAAGAGATTTTTCTCCAGATGCTTCTAAATCACCAGTGAAAAGAAAATGATTATCATTTTGACTTAATAAAACACAAACAGAATTATTATTTTCATTTGATGTTGATTCTTCATAGTATTTTTGATAAAGAATATTTAAAGAAACATCTTCACTAATTTGAAAAGATCTTTTTGCTCCTTCAACTGATTCATTATAACATTCTAAAGCAGTATAATGTTTAGCGTTAAATTCACTAACTTGTGCTTCAACTAAGGATTTATAATTATTATATACATTACTAGTAGATTTAGTTTTTGGAAAATCAATAATAGTTTGACATTGATAATATTCTAATAAACCAATGTTACTTTTATTTCCAACAAATCCAGCGATATGATCTTCGTGAGCGTGGGTAGCGATAACATATTCAAGAACATTATCTTCACAATATTGGTCAATATAATTTATAAGTGTGGTTGAAGAATTATAATAACTACCAGCATCAATTAAAATATCAACATCATCAACTTTTATATATATTGAATCACCTATTTTTTTATTACCTAATTCTAAAAAATGGATACTTACATTTGAACCATTTTCATTTAAAGAAGATACTATTGATGAAGGTTCAATAGAAGAACTAGTTGATGAAGAACTAGAAGAAGTATCTACTGAAGAACTAGAAGAAACAAGTTGTTGAAAAATAGAATCAATATATGAAGTATCACAAGATGATAAGTTAATTAAAGAAAAAATTAAAAGTAAATATAGATAGTTCTTTTTCATATTTTTATAATATAAAAAAAAGAAAAAAAATAAAATAATATGAGATAAATTTTAAATAAAAAAAACTATAACGAAACAAAGTACATTTCTTTATGGTTTTAATAAGTAAATTATTTTAATTCAATAATAGCGCTTCCAGATAAAATGTTTTCATCAAAGTCTTTTGTACTACTTGTCATAATGCAATAGAAATTTGCTTTTGGTCCATTTTTCATCATTTCACCTAGTTGAGATTTTTCTAAATCAGTAATTTTATCGTAAGTTTTTTTTAGACCATCAAGGAAGAAATATAATTTAGGTAATGATTTGACATTATCATTAGATAGTCTATATGTATAGATAGAATATATTTTAGATATATTTTCTATAAAATTATTTGTTGATTGAAGAATGATTTTATTTGAATGATAACCTAATGGTTTATGAGATAAGATAATAATATTACTATCATCAGTTTTATCATCAATAATTTCTTCAATATAATAACGAAGAAATTTTGATTTTCCAGTTCCTGGTTCCCCAAATATAAATGTGTTTCTAAATTCTCTATACATTGTTTTAATCTCCTTTGTTTGATTTTATTATACTATATAATTAATAAAGTGGCTAGTAGTGAATTTTTTGTGATTATGAAAATGGCTAAAATTAAGGGTATTTTATGAAAAATTTTAATTTTATATTAAAAAATGATTTAAAAATTATTAAAGTTAGTGTATAGTAATTTTTGTTAAAACCTTTTTAAAGGGGGAGTAGCTTTAAATTTATAGTCGTCATCACGATTTATTCCGGTTATAAATGTCATTTATGATTAGCAAGACCTTTATTCATTATTTTGAATAAGGTTTTTTATTTAGGAGTGAATTATGAATGAATTATTTGAAGGCTTGAATGAAGAACAAGTTAAAATTAACCGTGAAAAGTATGGTGTTAATGAATTAGAAAGTAAAAAGAAAGAAAGTCTATTTGTTAGATTTTTAAAACAATTTAAAGATGCTTTAATTATCATTTTGTTAATTGCTTCACTTGTTTCAATTTTAATTGATCCAAATGAATGGATTGAAAGTTTAATTATTTTAATTGTCGTAATTTTTAATGCTATATTGGGCGTATATCAAGAAAATAAAGCCGAAAAATCTTTAGATGCTTTGAAAAAAATGTCTTCACCAACATCAAAAGTTATTAGAAATGGAAAATTAGTTATTATTCCATCTAATGAAGTTGTAGTAGGCGATTTATTATATGTTGAAGCGGGAGATAGTATAAATGCTGATGCAAAAATTATTGAATATCAATCTTTAAAAGTTTTAGAAGCAAGTTTAACTGGAGAATCTGTACCAGTTGAAAAAGATAATATTGAAGTAGATGAAAATATTAGTATTGGAGATAAGAAAAATATGTTATTTTCATCAACATATGTTACAAATGGAAAAGCGAAAGCAATAGTTACAAGTGTTGGTATGGATACTGAAATTGGAAAAATTGCTAGTATGTTAAATAAAAGTGATGATAATGAAACACCATTACAAAATAAATTAAGTTTTGTTGGGAAAGTTATCGGTATTGTTGCAATAATTATCTGTATTGTAGTTTTTATTTTAGAAATAATTGCAGGAGAAAAATGGAATGAAGCATTTAAAACATCAGTTAGTTTAGCGGTCGCAGCAATTCCAGAAGGGCTTGCAACAGTTGTTACGATTGTTTTATCTATTGGTGTTAGTAAAATGAGTAAAAATAACGCGATTATTAAAAAACTTCCAGCAGTAGAAACATTAGGTTCAACAAATATTGTGTGTTCAGATAAAACTGGAACATTAACTCAAAATAAAATGACTGTTGTTAAGTTATATTTAGATGAAGAAAAAGAAATTAAGTCTTTAACTGAAGAAGAAAAAAAGATGATTTCTTATTTTGCTTGTTGTTGTGATGCTTCAATTAGTATTGTTAATAATCAAATACTTAGAGTGGGTGATCCAACAGAATTAGCCTTATTAGATGTTAATAATTTATATGGATTTGATATTTCAAAAATAGAAAGAGTTTTAGATATTCCTTTTGATAGTGAAAGAAAATTAATGAGTACAGTTATTAAAGAGAATAATCAATATATTTCTATTACTAAAGGTGCAGCAGATGTTATATTTAATCTTTCTATAAATGATAAAAATGAAATTAAAAAGGCTATTGAAGTAAATAATAATATGGCAAATAATGCTTTAAGAGTACTGGCGCTTGGAATTAAAAAGTATGATTATTTACCAAAAATAGAAGAAATTGAAAAAGATTTAACATTTATTGGATTAGTAGGAATGATTGATCCAGAAAGAGAAGGAGTAAAAGAATCTATTGAGATTGCTAAAAATGCTGGTATTAGAACTATTATGATTACTGGTGATCATATTGTAACAGCAAAAGCAATAGCAAGAAACTTAGGGATATTAAATGAAAATGAAAAAGCAATAACTTCAAGTGAACTTGATTTAATTGATGATGAATATTTAACTAAACATATAAGTGAATATAGTGTATTTGCTAGGGTTGCTCCAAAAGATAAAGTTAGAATTGTAAAAGCGTGGCAAGAAAATGGAATGTTAGTGGCTATGACTGGAGATGGTGTTAATGATGCACCAGCGTTAAAAATTGCTGATATTGGCTGCGCTATGGGAATTACTGGTACTGATGTAGCAAAAGAATCGGCAGATATGATTTTAACTGATGATAATTTTGAAACAATTATTGAAGCGGTAAAACAAGGTAGGGGAGTTTATAATAATATTCAAAAGTGTGTTAAATATTTATTATCATCAAATATTGGAGAAGTATTAACTATTTTTGTTGCTTCTTTAATTCAAGCATTTGGATTTTTTTCTTTAGGCGTACCATTATCTTCAATTCATTTATTATGGATTAATTTAATTACTGATTCTTTACCTGCATTTGGTATTGGAATGGAAGAAGTTAATGATGAAGTAATGAAAGAAAAACCAAGAAAAAAAGAAGAATCATTTTTTGCTAATAAATTAGGTTTAAGAATTGCTTTTGAAGGAATTGTTATTGGTTCAGTTTCATTAATTGCTTTCTTATTAGGTTTACTTGTTTTTAGTGATAATAATCATATTTTAGGGCAAACAATGTGTTTCTTTACTTTATCTATGACTCAATTATTTCACGCGTATAATGTTAAAAATGAATATTCAATATTTGATAAAAGAACATATAAAAATAAGTTTATGAATTTTGCTTTTATAGTGGGATTCTTATTACAAATTATTGTTATTTATGTTCCTTTTATTAATAGTAATATCTTTATTTTAGAACCATTAAATGTTTTAGAATTCATTGTATGTATTTGTTTATCATTAGTGATGACTTTAATTATGGAAATATATAAATTAATTAAAAAACAAAATCATTGTTAGTAAAAGGTCTTTTTATTCTATATTAAAAATAAAATATTATTGAAAAAAAACATTAAGCGTTTTAAAATTAAATTATCTTGCAGGGGGATTATATGAAAATAAAGAAGTTATATTTAATTCCATTATCATTATTATTAGTATCTTGTACTATGCCGATAAATGTTGATAAAACAAAAGAAGTAGTTAATGATATTCTTGAAAATTGTGAAGAAAAAATTTTAGAACAAGAAATTAATTCTATTACCGTAAAATGCACTAATTATACTGAAATTA
Source organism: uncultured Erysipelotrichaceae bacterium (assembly GCA_964577725.1). Lineage (GTDB taxonomy): Bacteria > Bacillota_I > Bacilli_A > RFN20 > CAG-449 > CAG-449. The sequence continues at coordinate 6,044 of CAZOAE010000017.1, forward strand.
GAAATGAAGAAAAAATAGCCAATACTACTGAAATTATTTATTCTTATGATTTGAATAATAAAAAAATGTATTATAAAGAATATAAGTATGGAAGTGATTATAGTGATGATGGAGAAATTATTGAAGAATTTAAGTGGCTTGATAAATCTAACACTTTAAATAGTATAAGAAGCTATGAAGATGAATTTGATTTTTATCAACATACATTATATTATACTGAAAACAATGTTACTAATTTTGAAGATAAGATTACTTTAGAAATAAATAGTTTAGTTAGTTCATTAAAACCATATAGTTATTGTTCTTCGCTTTATGATATTGATGAAGAAAAGTATCAAGAAATTATTAAAAGTAACACTCTTGATGATGAAGATTATTATAAATTAAGTTTTGGTTCAAATGGTAAAGGAAGTTTATCAATTGAATCAATAAAAAAAGAAGTAGATATAAATTCTAATTATAATAAATATTATGTTGAAACGAAAAATAAAGTTGAAATTAATAGTTATTTACTTACATATCAAGAAAAAGAAATAGTTACTGTTAATGGTTCTTATTTAACTAGTAATGATAACTATAAAAAAGAAAAGAATGTAATTGAAGTTAAACTTAATAAATCTTCAATAAAAATTCCAAATATTGATAAAATAGATGATATTGAAGTTTCATCAAGTGAAGTAACAAAAAATATTTAAAGGAGGGTTATGTTATGATTAAATGTCCATATTGTATGTGTGATTCAGTAAAATTTATCGCTGGTAGTTATAAATGTATGGGGTGTGGAAATACTTTCTCATCTAGTGAAGTTAATAGTTCACAATCTATTCTTTCATCATTGAATTTAAGGGGAAAAACAAATAATACATCTAATAATGGGGCGTTAAGTGGAGATCAAATTTATTCAAAATCTATTGAAGGAGTTTGTGAAGTTATTTGTAGTGATATCAATAGTTGTGGAAGTGGATTTGTTTATTCTAATGAAGGTTTAGTAATTACAAACGCTCATGTAATTTCATCTAATAGAGTTAGTGAAAGAATTGTATGTAAAATTAATGGTAATTTAATTAATTGTAGATGTTTATTATGTGGTAATCCTAATTATGTTGATATTGCTGTTTTAAAATTAGATTGTTCTAAAACTATGTTTAAAGCATTAGAATTAGGTAATTCAAATGATGTTAAAAATGGAGAAAAAGTATATCATATCGGTAATTCATTAGGAGAAGGAATTTGTATAACTTCTGGTATTGTTTCTGATAAAAATAGAGATGTTAATGGTAAACATTATATAATGACAGATACAGCGATTAATCCTGGTAACTCTGGTGGACCTTTAATTAATGAAAACGGAAAAGTAATTGGTGTCTGTGTAGCAAAAAGAAATGGTGCAGATGGTATGAAATACTCGATTGCTATTAATGAAGCACTTTCTTTTATTAAAGATAATTTGCGTTAAAAGTCTGTTAATTCGGGCTTTTTTATTAGGGGTTTATTTATGAAAAAAAGATATTTATTATTAGTTAGTTTATTAACAACTTTAGTGGGTTGTGATTTAAATTTAACATTAAGTTTTCCTAATTTAGATAATATAAGTACTTCAAAAAGTGAAGATAGTTCATCTAGTGAAGATATTACTTCAAAAGGTGATGAAACTTTATCATCTAATACTGATTTACCAATGACAAGTTTTGAACAAGATAATGAAGATAAGACTATTGATATATATTCAATTAATGATTTTCATGGTTCTACTGAAGTTAATGATGAAGAAGTTGGTATTTTAAAATTAGGTACTTATTTTAAAGAATTAAGAAAAAATGATAATACTTTATTAATTAATAATGGAGATATGTTTCAAGGTTCAATATATTCTAATTATAATTATGGTAATATGCTTACAGATATAATGAATGATATTGAATTTGATTCATTTACTTTAGGAAATCATGAATTTGATTGGGGTAAAGAAAAAATAATTAATAATAGAAATAGAACAAGTGAAAGTGGATATCAAACACCATTTTTAGGTGCGAATATTTATAAATATAATGTTGATACTAAGGAAACTGGTGAATTTGCTGATGAATTATGCCAAAAGTATGTTATTAAAGAATTAGAAAATGGTTTAAAAGTAGGTATTATTGGAGTAATTGGTGAAGGTTTAACTAGGTCAGTTACTTCAACATATGTTGATGAATTTGTTTTTACTAATTATATTAATATAGTTAAAGAATTGTCTAATGAATTAAGAAATGAAAAAAATTGTGATGTAGTTATTTTATCAGCGCATGATGATCCTAAAAATATTGCTAATACAACCACGAATGATTTTTCTGGAGAAATTAAAGATAACAATGGTTTAACTAGTATTAGTGATGTATCTAATAAAAGATATGTAGATGCAGTAATATGTGCACATAGTCATTTAGGACAAAATTATATTTCTAATGGTGTCCCTTTTATTCAAGCGTATCGTAATGGAATAGCGTATGGACATATTTCGTTAAATGTTAATAGTAAAGGTGAAGTTAGTTTAAAAGAAAGTAAATTTAATAGTACAAATACTATTAATATTTCTTCATATGATAAAGAAATTGAAAGTATTTATAATTTATATAAAGAAGAACCAAGTGAAATTGCTAATGAAGAATTAGGAACATTAGATTCAACTTTATATCAAAGTGGGAATGAAGATTTGAATGTAAGTAAATTAGTAACAACAGCGATAGGAAGTTATGTTGAAGGTGTTGATTATGCTATATGTAACAATGCTAGATCTAATTTGGATGAAGGAACAATTACTTATGCTGATTTATTTAAAGCATTGCCATTTAATAATGATGTCTATATTGCAACTGTTAATGGTAGTGATTTATCTTATTATTTAGAAAAAAACTATATTTATATGTATCGAAATGATGAAGAACCATTTGATTCAAATAAAGAATATACAGTAGCAATTATTGATTATTTATTGTTACATAAAAATAGTAATAAAGAATATGATTATTTTAAAAATCATTCTATTGTTAAAAAAGTAACAAAAGATGGAGAAACTTACAATTATCGTGATATTACCGCTGATTATATAAGAAATATGAAAAGTATTAAATCTAGTGATTATTCATCAAGTAGTGATAGATATAATAAAGATAAATTAAGTGAAAGTGTTAGTTTTAAATAATATTAAAGTGTTTTAATGCGTTATATATACCATTATCATCAATGTCGCTAGTTATATAATTCGCGGCATTTTTTACTTTTTCAATAGAATTACCCATAGCAATTCCTAATGAAGCAAATTCAATCATTTCTTTATCGTTATGACCATCTCCAAAAGCAATTACTTCATCTTGAGAAATATTTAAATATTTTATTAATGCTTGTATTCCTACTTTTTTATTATGATTTAAGGTATATACATCATATCCATAATGATTTAATTTTGAAAATTCAAAATATTCCTTTAATTCATTAAATAAAGGTAAATATTTATCATCACAAAATAAATTAATTTGATAGATATCTTCATTATTAAATTTTTTTATATTGGGTAAAGGAATTGATAAAGGATCATATCCTAAATGAGCAAGATTAAAATTATCATTTAATAAATAGTAATCATCTTTATTAACAAAGCAAATATTCAAGTTATTATCATTTGCTATTTTAATCATTTTATTGATTCCATTGTTATTTAATGGCGATGAATAAATTATGTTTTCATCTTTATCAATTACTAAAGTTCCATTTGTTAAAACATAATAATCAAATGTTATTTGCTTAAAAATTCCAGTTAATTCTGTAAGTTTTTTTGATCTACCAGATGCGATACATATTTTGTATCCTTTTTCTTTTAATATTTTTAATGCTTTAATTGTTGAGTTTGGTATTGATTTAGTTTTATGTGAATATAAAGTGCCATCAACATCAAAAAAAATAATTTTATATTTCATAATCTTTTTTTCTTTCGTATTTATTATAAAAAAGTATAAGTTAAAATTGAATAATTATTCATAGTTTAT
>CAZOAE010000018.1:0-9881 GCA_964577725.1 uncultured Erysipelotrichaceae bacterium
TATAAGCATTATTTTTCTTTATAATAGAAAAAACAATAACAAAAATAATTAAAATAGGGATAAAAATTAATGATTTATTGCTCATATTAATAAATATGTTTTTTAATTAATAAATATATCTTATATGAGAATTTATTAAAATTTTATGTTATCATTTATAGTGAAAGGAAGATAAAAAAATGAGTTCATTTAAAGATTTAAGAATTGTTGATAATTTTTATCAAACATCTTCATTTTTTCCAATGCCAACAATTTTAATTTCTACAGTAGATGATGAAGGAAATACTTCTTTAGGGGCATATTCTCTTTGTTTCCCTTATTATATCGCGGGAAAAGATTATTACGCAATGATTTTAGAATGTCGAAATTCATCAAATACCGCACAAAATCTTTTAAAAAGGGGAAAATGTGCATTAAACTTTTTAGAAGATAATAAAAAAGATTTTTTTGAAACTGTAAGGTTAGGATTTCCAGGAGAAACAAGTAAAGAAAAAATGAAAAATTGCTATTTTGAGTTGGAGAAAGGTCAAGTAGAAGGCGAAGATAGACCTTTAATCATAAAAAAAGCATATCAAGTATTTGAATGCACTTGGGATTCTTCACTCGAAGATGCGTATTTAGATAAAGAAAGAATTAATCAATTAGAAGGTGTTGAACCACCTTATAGAAATTTTAATGGAATCACTTCAAAATTTGGCTGTCATTTTATTTTAAAAATAGATAAGATATTAATGAAAGAAAAGTACTATAATTCAATAGTTAATGGAGTTAAAGCATCTAATTTTCCTAATGTTCCTGTTGATTATGGATATCGTGATTCTAAAAATTTCTGGTATTCTAAATTTAAAAAACCAATCAGCGCTCCTATTCCTAGTGGAAAAGAAGTTGATATTAAGTCAGTAAGGTATGCAGCGGATAGATTAAATACGGATATTAAATTTACTGATGATGCTTTACAAACGCTAGTAAAAGTTCCAAGAGTTTTCTTAAAAATGATATTACAATCTTGCGTTAAATATGCTGAAGAAAATAATATTGAAATTATTGATGAAAAAATAATGAATGAAATTAACGATAAAAGAAAAAAAGAAAAGAAAAGATAAATAAAAAAAGATTAATGTTTGAAGCGTTAATCTTTTCTTTTTATAAAATTAATTAAAATGTTTCAGCAAGAATTAAGCCTTCTTTAATTGCTGAATCAATTTGTTTATCTATTTCTTCTTGGGAAATATAGTCAAAGTTTTCTCTAGCAATTACTTTCATTCCTTTAATACCCCAAAGCCAAGAAAGTGCTTTAAGGTAAGGAGTTGCTTGTTCTAAATCATCACCAGTTTTAATATTCATACCCCTAGTGGTAATAAATAATAAATCTTCACATTTACAATTACCATAGCAAGTAACATCATTTGTTTTAAATGTAATATCTAAAATTGAACACATTTCAAAAAAAGATTTTAATGCACTTGGAATTGACATATCCCAAAATGGTGCTGAAATAACAATTTTATCAGCATTTTTAATTTTATTAGCCCAATCAATTGCTTCCTTAGAATAAATATTATTAGTTCTTCTAATGTTTTCTTCTTTTTTTACTGAAAATAATTCTATTTCATTTAAGTTTATTGTTTCTACAATATATCTTTCTTTTAATTTTTCAATAATTGGAGTTGCTATTCTTTTTGTCCTAGATTTATCATCTCTAATACAAGCATCAATATATAATAAATTCATTTTCTTTACCTTTAATTGTATTTTTCTAACATCACTTGATTTAATAATAATGGATTATCTGTCATAATCGCATCACATTTTAAATCAATTAGTCTTTCCATATCTTCTTTTTCATTAATAGTCCAATATTGAACAGCAATATTCTTTTTATGCGCTCTATTGATGTAATCTAATTCATCTAAAGAAATTCCAGATTGTTCTAATGGTAGTTGTAAACAAGCAAAACTACTATTATCAAATAAATTTACTTTTAATAATTGAGTAACAATAAATGATGTTGCTCCATCTTCAGATGCACCCCTTAAAATATTAGGGTGTTTTTCTTGTAAATATTTTTCAACTTCGCCATTAAATGTACCTACAACAATATTGTTTAAATAATTAGGAAATTTATTTTGCAATAATTCATCTAACATATCAGCGACTAAATATCCTTTTTCATTAGGATTTTTAATTTCTACGATAAATTTTAAATTTGGATTTGTTTCATAGAATGTAGTAAATAATTCTTCAACTTCCACTATTTGTAAATCATTTTCTTTAATTGTTTGTTCACGATTTTCATCATCAATAGTAACTAAATCTTTATAAGGTGTTTTATTATCTAATGTTTCAAAACCATATCCAAAATTGAAATTTTTAAGTTCTTCTAAGGTAAAATTTTCAATAGTGTGTTCGATATTATCATATTGATGAAATAAGTTAACATCACTCATTCTATCAATAGTATCATCGTGATTAAATACCATTTTATTATCTTTTGTAAGCCAAATATCGGTTTCTAAAATATCAACTTTGTATTCATTAACGCTTGCTTTAAATGCCTTTAAAGTGTTCTCTGGATTTAAAGCCCCACCTCCACGATGTGCAGCATTCATTACTTTACCATTTTGAGAAATAAATGGATTATTTTCCATTACTTTTTGTGGGGGAATAACATTAATTGTTATAAAAAAACAACTAATAGATAGTATAGCAATTCCAGTCCACATTAATATTTTATTTAATTTTTTCATTTTTTTATCCCCTTCTTATTTCATACTTAAACGATTTAATGCTCTTTTTAAACTTAATTCAGCACGCTTTATATCAATATTTTTTTCTTTACTAGTAAGTCTTTGCTCCGCTCTTAGTTTTGATTTTTCAGCACGCTCAAAATCAATTTCATCTTCTTTTTCAAAAGAATTAGCAAGGATTAATGCTTCATTATTATTAAAAGTTAATATTCCACCAGAAATAGCAAATTGATGGATAATATTATCTTTTTTATAATTAAATGTTGATATTTCAATATTAGCAATAAGTGGTAAATGGTGTGCCATAATTCCTATATTTCCAGATGAAGTAACGACATTTAAAATCTCTGCTGTATCATTAATTTTTTTACCATCTGCGGTAATTATACTTATATTAAATTTGTTTGCCATTTAATTCTTCTGCCTTTTTTTCACATCTTCTATAGTTCCAGCGTAAAGGAAACAAGATTCTGGATATGAATCATATTTACCAGAAATTATTTCTTCAAATGAACGAATTGTGTCTTCTTTTTTGACATATATACCTTCAACTCCATTAAATGTTGAAGCAACGTGTAATGGTTGAGATAAAAAATTTCTAATTCTTCTTGCTCTATTAACAATTAATTTATCTTCTTCTGATAATTCGTCCATACCTAGAATTGCAATTATATCTTGCAAATCTTTATATCTTTGTAAAATTGTTTGTACTGATCTTGCAACATTATAATGCCTTTCTCCTAAAATATTTGGATCAAGAATATTAGATGTTGATTGTAATGGATCAACAGCTGGATATATTCCTAATGCCGCTGTTCCACGATCTAAAACTGTTTTAGCATCTAAGTGAGAAAATGTTGTCGCAGGTGCAGGATCAGTTAAATCATCAGCGGGAACATAAATTGCTTGAATAGATGTTATAGATCCATTTTTAGTTGAAGTAATTCTTTCTTGTAATTGTCCCATTTCTGTAGCAAGAGTAGGTTGATATCCAACCGCTGAAGGCATTCTTCCAATAAGAGCAGATACTTCACTTCCAGCTTGAGTAAATCTAAATATGTTATCAATAAATAATAAAACATCTTGATGTTTAACATCTCTAAAATATTCAGCCATTGTTAAGCCAGTAAGGGCAACTCTCATTCTTGCTCCAGGTGGTTCGTTCATTTGACCAAAAACTAATGCAGTTTTATTTAAAACACCACTGTTTTTCATTTCGTGATATAAATCATTTCCTTCACGAGTTCTTTCTCCAACACCAGCAAAAACAGAAATTCCTTTTTTTTCGGTAGCAACATTATTAATTAATTCTTGAATTAAAACTGTCTTTCCAACACCAGCTCCACCAAATAATCCAACTTTTCCACCTTTAACATATGGACAAAGTAGGTCAATTACCTTAATTCCAGTTTCTAAAATTTCTAATGTTGGATTTTGTTCTTCATATTTTGGTGCAGGTTTATGAATTGAAGAATGTTCACAATTAGAAAAATCATTTTCTAAATCATCTAATGGTTCTCCTAAAACATTAAAAATTCTTCCTAATGTTTTTTCTCCTACTGGTACTTGAATAGGGAGTTCAGTGTTTAATACTTTCATTCCCCTTATTAAACCATCAGTTGGGCCCATACTAACCGCTCTTACCATATCATCACCAATATGTTGTAAAACTTCTATTGTTAAAGTTTTACCATTATTTAAGTCTATTTTTAAAGCCGTTAAAAGTTTTGGAAGAAAATCCTTTTCAAATTTTACATCAACAATTGGACCTATAACTTGGCTGATTACACCATATTTGCTATTTTTTTCCATACCTTCTTCTCCTTAAACATTATTTGCGCCACTGACAACTTCAGTGATTTCTTGAGTGATTGCTTGTTGCCTTGCTTTATTAAATTCTAACATTAATTTATCTTGTAATTCTTCTGCATTATCGGAAGCACTATCCATAGAATTTCTTCTTGAAGCGTGTTCACAAACAATGGCTTCTAATAATTTACCATATAATAAGGTATTCAAATATTTTGGAAGTAATAACGCAAATAATTCTTTTTTATTGGGTTCATAAATTGGTTCATCATATACTTCTTTTTTTTGAATATTTCCTAATGGTAATATTTTTATTTCTTGAGGAATAAATGTTAGTGAATTTTTATATGTTGTTACAATTAATTTTACTTCTTTATATAATTCTTTTTTATATTCATTTAAGATATATTCTTTTAATTTTTCTACTGATGAATAATTAAAATTATCTAAAATATCAACATATTGATCATTAGTTTCAATATTATCATTATTTAATTTAACTAATCCTTTAGTTCCAAGAATGATAACTTTATCATCTTTTTTAATTTTATCATTTAAAAACTTAAAAATATTATAATTATATCCACCACATAATCCTAATGAAGAAGTAACAACAACAAATAAAGTTTTTTCACTTTGAAATTTTTTAAATTCAATATTATCTTCATCATTAGAAAAACACATAGAAATAATATCTTGCATTTTTTGTAAATATAAATTGCTATTTTCTAATTTATCTTTCCATTTTTTTAACTTCGCAGTCGCTACTAGTTCCATTGCTTTAGTTATTTTTAATGTTGAAGATATTGATTCAATTCTTTTTTTTGTTTTTGATAATTCTTGTCCCATATGATTATCCTTTAAAATTTATTGTTAACAATATTGAATCTTTTGCTTCTTCAATTGCTTTTTTAATTTTATTTATTAATTCATTAGATAATGATTTTTCATTTTCTATTTCATTAATAATATCTTGATGATTTTGATTCATATAAATCCATAGATTATCTAAAAATTTTCTAACTAATTTAACATCTAAATCATCTAAATATTTATTTTGAGCGGTAAATATTTCTATTGTTTGTTGAACAAATGTCATAGGTGTATATTGATTTTGTTTTAAAACTTCCATCAAAATATTACCGTGTTTTAAAGTATTTTTTGTTATATCATCAACATCAGAACCAAATTTTGCAAATGCTTGTAATTCATGGAAAGACGCTAATTCGATTTTTAAAGATTTTGATGCTTGTTTCATACATTTATATTGTGCTGATGATCCAACACGAGAAACGGATAATCCAGAATCTATCGCTGGTCTTTGCCCAGAATTAAATAATTCACTCATCAAAAATATTTGTCCATCTGTAATGGATATAACATTTGTTGGAATATATGCAGAAATATCTCCTGCTTGAGTTTCAATAATTGGTAAAGCAGTAATTGATCCACCACCATTTTCTTCGTTTAATCTACACGCTCTTTCTAATAAACGAGAGTGTAAATAGAATACATCTCCAGGATATGCTTCTCTACCAGGAGATCTTTTTAATAATAATGATAAAGTTCTATACGCTACGGCGTGTTTAGATAAATCATCATAGACAATTAAAACATTTTTTCCTTGTTCCATCCATTCTTCAGCAATAGCAACACCAGAATATGGAGCAATATATTGTAATGGAGCAAGTTCACTTGCGGTTGCCGAAACAATTGTAGTATATTCTAACGCATCATATTGTTTTAATTTTTCCACTAATTGAGCAACTGTTGAATTTTTTTGTCCAATTGCAACATAAACACAATATATATCTTTTCCTTTTTGGTTAATAATTGTATCTATTGCAATCGCGGTTTTACCAGTTTGTCGATCACCAATTATTAATTCTCTTTGTCCTAAACCAATTGGTATCATTGAATCTATTGCTTTAATTCCAGTTTGTAAAGGAGTATCAACAGATTTTCTAGTCATAACTCCAGGTGCAATTCTTTCTATTGGTCTAGTTTTTTTTGTTTTAATTTCGCCTAATCCATCAATAGGTTGTCCTAAAGCATTGACAACTCTACCTAATAAATTATCTCCAACTGGAACTTCAACAACTCTTTTTGTTCTTTTAACAATATCGCCTTCTTGAATTAATGAATCATTACCAAATAAAATAACACCAACGCTATCTTCATTTAAGTTCATTACCATACCAAAAACATCATTAGGAAATTCAACTAATTCTGATAGCATAACATTATCTAAACCATAAACAGTTGCTATACCATCTCCAACAGTAATAACAGTTCCTACATCATTTGATTCCAATTTATGAGAATAATTTTTAATTTGTTGTTTTATTAATGATGCAATTTCATTTGTTTTCATTTCTCTGCTCCTTGTTTAAGTGATATTTTCATTTGTTGTAATTTGCTTCTAATAGAGTTATCAAATATTTTTTCTTCAATAATAACTTTATAGCCACCTATTAAATTTTCATCAATAACATTGGTTAACTCTACTTTACTTGATAATAAATCATTAAATGTATTTTCAACTTGTTCTATTTGAGATGAAGATAAATTTATTGTTGAATAAATAATACCTTCTTTTATTTTCAAATAAGAATTACATAATTTATTAAATTCATCAAAAATGTTTATCATGTTTTTTACATTTCTATTTTTAATGATTAATTTAATAAAATTTCTAATATATTCATCATATTCAAAAAATATTTTATCGATAACATTTTCTTTTTCTTCTAAGAGAATAAAATATGATGAAAATAAACGAAGTAAATCTCCATTTTCAATGAGTATTTCTCTTATCGTTTTTAAGTCATTCTTATATTCTTTTACCTTGTTTTCTTCAATAGCGATAGAAAATAAACCTAAAGCATATCTATTATTTAAAGAATCCATAATTTCACTTCTTTTCTAATAAATTATTGATAAAATCATCTAATAATTTTTCATTATCTTCTTTTGATACTTCTCTAGTTAAAATAGTTTGAGAAGCATCTAATGCTAAATCAACAACTTCATTATATGCTTCTTTTACCATTTTTTCTTTTTGCAATAATAAATCTTGTTCCGCTAAAAGGCGCTTTTTATCAAGTTCATCTTTACATTCTTCTAAAATCTTTTGCTTTTCATTTTCTGCTTCTATTTGTGCTTTTTCAATAATTAAAATTGCTTCTTTTTTTGAGTTTAGTAATTGTTTTTCGGCTTCAATTTTATTTAAGTTTGCTTCATCATTTTTTTCTTGTGCTGATGATAAATTTTTTTCAATAAAATCTTTTCTTTTCTTTAAGTATTCACTTACTGGTTTATAAGCAAATTTAATAACAATAATACTCATGATAATAAAAGCAATCAACTGTGCTAAAAATGACCAAATATTAGGGAAAACTTTATTAATAAAATCTTCGCTATTTGGTAAACTTGGTTGTCCATTAATTAATAAATTTAATTTCATAACACTCACCTTCTATTAAACAAATAAACACAAAATTGCAATTAATAATCCATAAATACCAGTTGTTTCTGTTAAAGCACAACCTAAAATCATTCCAGTTCTTAATTTTGAATACATTTCAGGATTTCTTGCCATTCCTTCTACTGCTTTAGCGCATATTAACCCTTCGCCAACACCAGAACCAAAGCCGGTCATAATAGCGATACCAGCACCAATATATTTCAATCCGTCCATTTTTTCACCTCCTTTATTTACTCATATCAACTTGTAATTCTAGTTCATCATCTGGATCTTCTTGACTAATAAAAATCATACTTAACATACAAAATATTAATGTTTGGATTGCTCCAGAGAATAAATCAAAATATAAATGTAACACTGGTGTAATTATAGGTGGTAATATCAATCCCGAAAACGCTATAGGGGAAGATGGTAATAACCAACTAAACATACCCATTGAAAGAGTACCTAACGCATAATAAATAATCGACATTAAAGTAAATCCAGCAAGTGCGTTACCAAATAATCTTAGACTTAAAGAAAGTAATGGTGCCCACATTGATAAAAGATTAATCGGTAATAATACAGGGATTGGATCGGTAAATCTTTTAAAATAGCCCCATTTGTTTTTCTTTATCGCAGTCCAATGAATAAGAGCAAATGTACATAATGCGATTGAAAATGTGCAACCAAGATAAGTTAATGGTCCAGGTAAGCCAAGTAAACTTACAATAAAACATAAAATTATATATAGTGCAACACCAGCAAAATATCCAGAATAATGTTTTTTTCTTTCGCCCATTAATTCAGTAGTAAAACTTTCTAACTTTTCAACTAAGAGTTCTATTATTAAAATAAAACCACCATTTGCTTTAGTAGGATCGGCTTTTTTAAACTTAAAATAAATGATAAATGAGAAAATTATTATAATTATCATTACTAAAAATGATATCCAAATTTCTCCAGGAATAAATTCTAGCCCAAATCCAAAAATATTATTTAATGTTTCTTCACTCATTTTTTTATTCCTTTTTAATAATTGCTAAAATAAATGGGTTAATAATATAAGGTATTCCAGCGATTGCAACCATAATATAACGAGTTTTATTAATTACATCTGGCATTGTAAAATAAACAATAACTGCAGATAAAACAAAACCAATAACCATTAAAAAATAACGAGCAAATGTAAATATTATAAAATAAACACCATTTGTTTCGGGTGTTGTTAAATCTTCACTTTTAACAAGTAAAAATTGATTAATACAAGAAACAATGCTACATATACTAACACATAAAATAAGTACCCATTCATTAAAAATTAAGCCTATACAAGATAATAAAATTAAAAATAAACAAACGATTATATTTGTTAGAACAATTTTTTTTATATAACTTGCATTTTTAAACATTTTCATCACCCTATATTGCTAAAATATGTATACTTTATTTTAAAACGATTTTAATTCGATTCATTTCATCTAATAAAGTATTAACGATATTTCTAGTCTTTTTTATATCATTTATTTTTAAACTATTTTTTAATAATTTGATTTCTTTAAAAGATATTTGTATTTCATTAGTTAAATTTATTGCTTTCTCAAAATCATTCAATTTAGTTAATTCTTTTAAATCTAAACATTTTGATTCTATAACATTTACTTGAAAAATTATTTTATTAATATAATCTTTTTTTATTTCAGTATTTGATTCTATTTTGTTAATTAAATTATCTATATTTAATAATAGATTTTGTGTTTTGTTAATTAAATTATTAATTTTTTTATTAATATTTTTATTATATTTTCTAACTATGATAAATAGTATTATTGTTATTATAAAAGCAGAATACCAAAATA
>CAZOAE010000019.1:0-9838 GCA_964577725.1 uncultured Erysipelotrichaceae bacterium
ACAACCTAATCCCGCTTCTTCAAGTTCCTTTAAAGAACAACCTTTTGTCAATTGATTAACTAACATACAAATCATTTCAACGTGTCCTAATTCTTCTGTACCAATACTAGAAAGAAGTTTCTTTCCCCTTTCATCTGGCATTGTACTTCGTTGATTTAAGTATCTAATCGCTGCGCCTAATTCTCCATACGGTCCACCATATTGAGTCAAAATATATTTAGCAAGTCTAGGATTCTTCTTTTCGATAACAACAGGATATGGTGTCATTTTTTCATATTTAAACATATTCTATCCCTTCTTTATAAATATTTAAAAAAATCATTATTTTTAGATTCATATATTTTCTTCATAGAAATATACTTTTCATATTCTTCTTTATACAAATTCTTTAACGCTTCATCATCTACATATATATCTAAGTAAAGCATTAAATCATGGCAATAATTTTGTATAGCCATCAATTTTATTAATTCATTATTTTGATTTAATTTTCGTGGTTTATAATTTTTATAACCAATATATTCATTTTTAAATAAATTTCCTTTTTCTAATGTTTCAAGTGGAGTAAATAAATTTACATTTCCTTCTCTTTCATCAATTAATTCATCATATGGATATAAAGGATAAAAAAACATTTGATTATTCATAAATACCTCCTATTTAAGATATGTAAGAAAAGAAAAAGATTTACAAAAAATAATCAATCGATAAAAAAAGAAAATTATAAATCTATAATTCCCTTTTCTATTATTAAAAAAAAACTGTTAATCAGTCAACCATCATAACAGTTTCATTAATTAATCATTTACTTTATCTTTTGCAGTTTTACTTGCTCTAAATGCAATTGCGTTCATTTCAGGAATATCAATTGCTTCTTTGGTAATTGGATTCATTCCTACTCTTGCTTTATGTGATTTAACTTCAAATGTTCCAAAACCAGCGATTTTAACAATTTCCCCTTCAATTAAAGCATCAATAATTGTGTCAAATACAGCATCAACTGCACTACTAGCGTCTTTTTTTGTTAGTCTTGCTTGTCTAGCAACTTCGACAATAATTTGTTCTTTATTCATATATTTTAACTCCTTCTATGTATAAAACACTTTATCATATTTTTTTTTATATTGCAATAATCAAATGTATAAAAAAAGCCTAAAACTTGGCGTTTTATAAACCACTCAAAAAAAATTAATTTAGTTTAAAGAAAAAAATTTAAAATTTTTCTTCAAAATTTACAAATATATAAGTAGGAGGGTATTATGATAAATAAAATTTTAAAATTATCATCTACAATAATGTTAAGTGTAGTTTATGAAGTACCATTAGTTAGTATGACCGATATGTATATTTATATTGGATATGGAGAAAATCTTACAGAAAAAGATTTTATCGAACGATATGTCGAAGTTACAGATAATAAAACTGCTTTTGAAGATTTAATTATTTGGTTTGAACCAAAATTAGAATTATCTTGGCCTAAAAATAATGGACACGCATTTGTATATGTTAAAGATGAAGAAAACAATATGGGATCAGCATATTTTTTATATTATGTTTTAGATGATGTTGCTCCAGAAATATATGGTCCAGATACACTAACTTTTAATAATAATTCTAATATCACAATTGAAGAAATAATTTCTTATTATAGTGCATTTGATGAAGTTGATGGAGCATTAACTATTGCTTGTGATGATGTAATTGAAAATAAAAGTAAAATTATTAAATTAAAGGCCGTTGATAATTCAAATAATGTTGCAATTAAAAATGTTAAAGTAAATTTTGTTGAAAAAAATAATTTTTGGTATATTGAATCAACAATTGATGTAACAAATAAAAAACTTTTTAATGCAGAAGAAATTGTTAATCTTTTAATTGAAAAGGATTTACTACAAAATATTGATTATTTATACGCAAATTATAGTTCTAATCTATATGTAAATAACTATATGATTACTGGACTTTATACAGTTGGCATTGATATTTATTCATTAGAAAATAATTCACCATTTACTATTAAAGTTAATATAAATGTTATTGATGAAGAAGTTAATGAAGAAATAGTTGAAACACATTGGTGGGATTCTTTATTTCTTTTCATAAAAAAACTATTTCAAAAAATAATTGATTTTTTTACTTTTTAAAATAGTTTATTAATATTATTTAGTTGTTGAGCCAAAGCCACCATCTCTAATTTCGCTTACTTCATCATCTTCAGTAATTCCAAATTGGAAGAAAATTCCTTGTGCAAATCCTTCGCCTTCTTTAATGTTAATAATCTTTTTTTCATTAGAATCATTTGTAATTTTTATATAAATATGTCCTTCATTTGATGAGCCATAATAATCACTATCAATAATTCCTACAGTATTATTTAATTGTAAGCGATACTTAAATCCTAATCCTGAACGAGGATAGATTGTTAAAACCCAACCTTCTTTAATACTACATCTAATTCCAGTTGGAACTTTTATTGTTTCGCCAGGATTAAGTTCAATATCAAACGGAGAATAAAAATCATAACCAGCAGAACCAATTGTCGCTCTTTTTGGTAATTTAATTCTTGAATAAATTAATTCAATATTTTTAAGTGTTAATTCTGGGAAAGAATTAAGATAATCCTTTTCAAATTGTTCTAATGATACTTTACTAAATTTTGCAACTTTTTCCATTTATAATTTCTCCTACTTAGGCTCATTATAAAGCAATTTATTTATAAAATAAATTAAATTATTGTGACTTTTGTATTGTTAGTAACTTATAAAAATAGATAATTTCAATTTGGCTTACCTATTAATAAATTACATTAATGATAACCACCTTATATAAGTCGCACAATTTAAACAAAAAATAAACAAAGATTTGTAATTAAAAAATAAACAAAGTATACTCATATATATTGAGAAGTTATTAAGCGTCAAGTGCTATATGGTTTCGGATAATCATATGGACGAACCTCTATGGGCGGTTTAATAATTATGTCCGTGATTTTTTTAACGGACCTCAAAAGGAGGTCTTTTTTATGAAAAAAAATATAATTATTCACATTTTACTATTTTTTATTTTTTTTGTTGTCGGCTTTACTTCAACAAATATTATTAATAATTTTACTGGAAAATATGAATGTAAATTTGAAACAGAAGAAAAAATAGAAATTGAAGATCTAATAACATTAGATAAATTAAATATTGTTATTAACTCATCATCAAAATATTCTTCTTTAGATTCTAATACATTATTAGATGATTATGAAATTATTAATGATAATAACATATACACGATTAAATGTTCTAAAAAGTATTATCAAGATTCTTTTTCAAAAACAAATAAAAAAATGATTTCTTCATCAAAAAAATTTATTCAAACTTTATTAGAGCAAAGTATTTCGCAAGATAAAATTAATTATTTATACGATTCAATTATCATAGAAACAAATACATTTAATCCCTATTTAGGTGGTAGTATAGTTTTAATCATACTTTCAATTATCACTATCGTTATAGAAGTTATAACAAGAAAAAAAATTGTTTTAAATGACCAAAATACAATCTCTATTTTTCAAACTAACTATTGGAAAGAAGCAAAAGAATTTGTTTCTAATCCAAAAAAAATTGCTACACTTGCTATGCTTTTTAGCCTTTTATTAATTTCTAAAATGATAAAAATTCCTTCTGGTTTTTCAACCTTAGGTTTAGGATTTGGTTTTATCTTTTTTTCTATTATTGGTCATTTATTCGGTCCAATCGCTGGTTTAATAATTGGTTTCTTTTCCGATATTTTAGGTTTTTTCTTATTTGATACTTCTGGATATGGTTTCTTTTTTGGATATGTTTTGCAAGCAATGATTTCTGGATTCTTACATGGATTAATTTTATATAAAAAGAATCCTTCATTTTTTAGATTATTCATTTTAAGATTATTAATTTCTCTTATTTGTAATATTATAATTGGTTCTATATGTCAAGGAATCGTAGCTAATTACACTTTTGATCAAACTATTACATATATGTTAATCGCTGTTATTCCTAAGAATATTATATATTTAATTCCCCAAACTATCGTTTTATATTTCTTATTTAAGGCTTTAAATCCAATTTTACAAAAATATACCAAAAACAAATAAAATTATAAAATAGTTTAAATTAATAGTTTATATTGATAAAATATAAAACAAAGGAGGAGCATAAAGTTATTTTAACCAATAATTTTATAAACTAATTTATATGAATAAAGTAAAAATAATAATTGATTCAACCGCTGATTTAACTCCAGAATACATCAAAGAAAATGACATTGTAGTTGTAGGATTAGGTGTAAATTTTGAAAATGAAGAATATATAGATGGAGTAAATATTACCCCTAATGAATTATTTAGCAAAGTTGACCAAAAAAATAAATTACCTAAAACAAGTGCTGTACCTATTTCAACTTTTATTGAAGTATTTAAAAAATATGTTGATGAAGGATATGATATTTTTTGCACTGGCATTTCATCTAAAATGTCTTCATCATATAATAACGCTGTCGTGGCTTCACAAGAATTTGATGAAGGTAGAGTAGTAGTATATGATTCTTATAATTTATCTACTGGTATTGGATTACAAGTTTTAGAAGCAGTAAGATTAAAAAATGAAGGTAAATCTGCATTAGAAATAAAAGATGAAGTTGAGAAAATTAAACTCAATGTCCGCTCTCAATTTATGGCGGAAAAATTAGATTATCTTTATAAAGGTGGAAGATGTTCTTCAGTAAGTTACTTGTTAGGGGTTGGATTCCGTATTAAACCAATTATTAGAGTTAAAGAAGGCTCAATGATTGTTTATAAAAAATCAATGGGTAATCCAATTAAAGCATTAAATGTTTTATTAGATATATTTAAAAAAGACTTACCTAATATTCGTTTAGGAACAGTAATGATTACTTCAACATTTGCGCCAGAACATGAAAAATATTTATACGAACAATTATCTCAATTAATTGATCCTAAACATATTATGATTACCCATGCTGGTTGTGTTATATCATCTCACTGTGGGCCTAAAACAATTGGTATATTATATATTTTAAAAGAAAATATTGACTAAAAATGATAACACAAAGTTATCATTTTTTATTTATCATATTTTCAAATTCTTCTTCATTAATAACTTTAATACCCAAACTTAAAGCCTTTTGTAATTTGGATCCAGCCTTATCTCCAGCGAGAACTATATCTGTTTTTTTAGAAACACTTGATGAAGTTGTTCCCCCTAATTTTTCAATTATTTCACTCGCTTCATTTCTAGTATAATTAATAAGATTTCCAGTTAAAACCACTACTTTATGAGCAAACACACCATCAATCGTGTTTTTCTTTTTATAAATAAAATTTACACCTACTTCTTTTAAAATATTGATTCTACTAATATTTTCTTCCTTAGAAAAATAATTAATAACACTATTAGCA
Source organism: uncultured Erysipelotrichaceae bacterium (assembly GCA_964577725.1). GTDB lineage: Bacteria > Bacillota_I > Bacilli_A > RFN20 > CAG-449 > CAG-449. Next base: position 5,447 of record CAZOAE010000019.1, read on the forward strand.
ATAACTTCCCCAATATCATCAATAGAAATTATATCTTCATATTTAGCATTTATTAACTCATCAATCGTAGAAAATTTATTACATAAAGAAGTCGCAACTTTTGCTCCAACATTTTTTATACCCAAACCAAATAAAACTTTATCTAAATTCATTGATTTAGAAATATCAATTGAAGATAAAATGTTTTCTACACTTTTCTCTCCAAGTTTTTCCATATTTACTAATAAATCTTTTTTTTGTTCTAAAAAATAAATATCAACAATATCACTAATTAAACCAGCATCATAAAAAGTTTCAATTAATTTATCACCTAATGATTCAATATTCATTGCTTGTTTACTTGCAAAGTGAATAATAGAATTTAATTTTCTTGCTTTACAATTTTCATTTTCACAGAAATAGTCTGCTTCTCCATCTTTTCTTATTAACGGACTACCACAACTAGGACAATTTTGTATCATTTTAAAAGATTGGCTGTCATTTTTTCTCTTAGAAAAATCAACACCAAACACTTCTGGAATTATTTCTCCCGATTTACGAACTTTAATTGTATCTCCAATTCTAATATCTCTTAATAAAATAAAATCTTCATTATGAAGGGTTGCTCTTGATACATCAGTTCCAGAAATAAATACTGTATCAAAATTTGCTACTGGAGTAACAACACCAGTCCTTCCCACTTGAAAAGTAATTTCTCTTAAGATAGTACTTGCTTCTTCAGCAGGATACTTAAAAGCAATACACCATTTAGGAGATTTGACTGTATATCCTATTTGAGAATAATAATCAATTTCATTAACTTTAATAACAACACCATCAATTGGATATGGTAAATCATCTTTATTTTCTTTCCAATACTCAATAAACTCTATTATTTCATCAACATTATGACAAATCTTACTATTAACATTAGTTTTAAACCCTAATTCCTTTAAATAATTTAAAACATTTTCTTGAGTCTTAATATCATTATTTTCAACAATTTGATACATAAAATTATCTAATTTTCTTTTTGCAACAACTTTACTATCTAAAGATTTAATTGTACCCGAACAAGCATTTCGACAATTTTGAAAAACATCTAATCCTTCATTTTTTCTTTCTTCATTCACTTTTTCAAATGAATTCTTAGGCATAAATATTTCTCCACGAACTTCAATATCTATATCCTTAATTAATTTTAATGGAATAGAATTAATTGTTTTCGCATTATTAGTAATAATTTCCCCAATTGTCCCATTTCCCCTAGTGGAAGCAACTTTTAATAAGCCCTTTTCATATCGACAAGAGACAGAAACACCATCAATTTTTAATTCACAAGAATAAGTTACAGAACTATAAATCTTTTTAATATCACTATCAAATTTTCTAATTTCTTCATAATTAAAAACATCATTAATTGACATCATCTTAACTTTATGAGTTATCTTCTCAAATCTATCAATGACTTTATCACCCACTCTTTGAGTTGGAGAATCAATTAAAGCAAATTCTGGATATTCTTTTTCCAATTCTTCTAATTCTTTATATAATTGATCATATTCAAAATCAGATATTGTTGGATTATCTAAAACATAATACTCATACGCACATTTATTTAATAATCTTGTTAATGTTTCAATTCTTTGTTTATAGTCCATAAAATTTCCCTCGTAATTAATTTTAGCATAATAAAATTAATTATTAAATCAATTTAAAAAACTAGTTTTTTATAGAACAAAAGCGATTAAAAATAATGTTTTATCAAATTTGTACTTAACCCCAAAAGTTGGACTAACAGAAATCGTTAGAAACCTACATTTTCAATTGATAATTCCCAACAATTCTATCTATTATGATATTTACAGAATATTTCTAAAAAATTTAATCTTTCTTAGTTCGTTAGTTCGAACTTGGAAATCTTTTATATATACAAAAAAAGAGTTAATTTTATTGCATTAACTCTTTAGTTTCTTCTCAATGGCAGGGGTGACAGGAATCGAACCCGCGTTAATGGTTTTGGAGACCACTGTACTACCATTGTACGACACCCCTAAATTTTGCTACTATTATTCATAGCCATTTAATATTATCATTATTTTTTTTAACATTCAATAATTATTTTTACTTTATGAATTGTTAATAGTTAAAATATTAATTAAAAATCAGCGTTAATTATCACAATTTAACAAATTAATTGATGATTTTAATTTTTTTTACTTATAATTAACTTATAAGGAGAAATTAACTAATGAATGACATTATTATTATTGGTGCGGGACCAATTGGACTATACAGTGCTTTTTTAGCATCAATGCACAACTTGAATTATATAATTATCGAATCTTTGAACCAAGTAGGTGGACAATTAACTTCTCTATATCCAGATAAAGAAATAGTTGATTTACCAGGATATAACTCAATTAAAGCAAAAGATTTTATAAATAATTTACTAAATCAAAATAAAAACTTATTACCAATCCACTTACAAGAAGAATTAATTTCTTATAAAAAAATAAATGATTATATAGAAATAACAACAAACAAAAATACATATCAAACAAAAACACTTTTACTCACAACTGGAATGGGCAAATATTCACCTAGAAAACTTGATTTAGATAATGGCACTTATTCAAATATAATGTATTCTATTAAAGATTTATCAATGTTTAAAAATAAAAAAATTGTTATTTTAGGTGGTGGAGATTCCGCTGTAGATTGGGCAAACACTTTATCAAAAGATAATAATGTTACAATTATTCATCGCCGAGATGATTTTAGAGCGAAGCAAGAATCAGTTAATGAACTTTTAAAAAATAAAGTAACTATATTAAAACCATTTAATGTTAATAAAATAAATTCAAATGATTCATTAATTACATCAATTGAAATATCATCACAAACATCAAATATTACTGTTGAATTAGATTATCTATTAGTAAATTATGGTTTAATTACATCTCAAAACAAATTACAACTAGAATCAAAAATGAATAGTTTTATCGTTGATTCATCTATGAAAACAAGTGAAGATAATATCTACGCAGTTGGAGATTGTTGCTTCTATAATGGAAAAGTAAAAAACATCACTTCTGGATTAGGTGAAGCAGTAATTGCCATTTCAAAAATTGATCAAATAATTAACCCAAATAAAAATATACCAACTCACTTTTAATAAATGAGTTGGTTTTTATTATAAAGTTGTAATTGAACTATTTATCGCAAATACTTTCCAAGCGTGATTTTGTGAATCGAATTGATGTAGAGAAGCATAAAATGTCACTTTTATATCTTCATCAAGATAATCATTAAATGGAGAATAACTTAAATCTTTATCATCTAAACCCAAATTATTCATTAAATAAATTCCTTTAATAGATTTTTTATTACCCGTATCAGAAAGTGAATTACCATTATTATCTACTGCACCAATATAATACTTATCTGTTCTATCTGTATCATAAGTAATATATCCAGTTATCTTATATAATTTTGCATAATTTTCATATGTAGGAATTTTAATATTATCACCAGCGTAATACCAATTTGAAAAATAACTTGGAGTAACTTCACTAATATTATTATAATTTAAACTACTAACATCAACTTTTTCAACATATGTCTTATCAAGAAGTAAAAGTGCTGGTGAACTTTTTAAAACATTTAAAATTCCAGTAAAAACATATTTTTGTCCCATATCTTCTTTACTACATATTTTTTTACTATCAATAATAGTTAATGTTTTATTTTCATCATATACAACTACTTTTTTATTCGAATCAGATTCATCACTAGCAACAATAATTGCTTCAAAAGAAACAATTTCTCCATATCCAGAATATTTATCATTTAACTTAATTTTTTCAATATCTTGATATACTTCACTTATTGAATTTTTTTGAATGGCAATATTAGAATAATCGTGTTTTTCACTTACACTAGTAATATTAGTAACATTTTGATAATTAACTTCAACCTTACCATTATTCTTTGTTATATATCCTTCAACAGAATAATAACAATTTAAATATCTATTTTCTAAATAAGTATTAAACCCACCTTTAACTCGAACAATAACATAATCAGTATTATCCACAAATAACATTAATTTATCATTATTATCAGTTATAACTTTAACATATTTACCTTCAAAAGAAATTAAAGATGATTCTTGTCCTTCACTAAATTTTTCTCCTAAAGATAGCACTTCATTTATCGTTAATTTTTCTTTTAAAGAAGAACTACTTTCACTAGATTCACTACTTTGACTACTATCACTTGAAGTACTTTCTTCTACACTGCTAGTAACGCTTTCTTCTACGCTAGTAGTTGTAGTTTGTTCAAAAGAAGAAGTATTTTCCTTATTCGCACTACTTGTAATTTCATTGCCTTGAGCGCACCCCCATAACA
>CAZOAE010000020.1:0-9611 GCA_964577725.1 uncultured Erysipelotrichaceae bacterium
CGATATCAATTAATCTCTTGTGTGTTCTAATTTCGAATTGTTCACGAGCATCTTTGTATTTGTGAACCGCTCTTAAAATTGTATAGACTTGTTTCTCTGTTGGTAGAGGTATAGGTCCAACAATTGTTGCTCCAGAATTCTTAACAGCCGCTACGATTTTTTCAACTGAAACATCAAGAACACGGTAATCATACGCTTTTAAGCGAATTCTGATTTTTTTACTTGCCATTTTCATTTCCTCCTTGTCTAAATCTGGCTAGACATTTCTCTCCATATAAGTTACCTAAACATCCTATTGACAACGGATATTGGCGTTTAGCAATCTTACACTTCAACGAGATGACTAAATAAGTGTCAACCTTTGATAGGTTACTATATCTAAACAATATAGTCAACACTTTTTTTGATAATTTTTTACTTTTTTTATAATAATAGTATTATGCGTATGCGCACACGCACACGAAGGACAACACTTACCAGTGTTTCTTTTTTAAGGAGAACATATGAAAAAACAAAAATTATTATTTCTAATTCCACTTAGTTTAATCAATTTATCATCTTGTAACGATAAAATAACACAAAACATAGAAATTTCACTTGGATATAATGCTACATATCAAGTGTATGAAGAAAATCAATTAAAAAACTGTTTATCAATTACCACTGTCGCAGTTGGTTTTGATAATGAAAAAATAATTGCTTGTCGATTTGATTCCATTGATATTTATTATGGTGCTGAAAAAATAAACAATAATTGGACATATTTTATTGCAAAAGGCGAAGTAAACGAAAACGGAGTTAAATCAAAATTAGAACTTGGAAAAGATTACAATATGAAACCTTATAGTTATATCAATAAAGAAATAGATGAGCAAATTGAAAACTTATCAAAACTATGTATTACAAAAAATATTGATGAAGTTATTTCTCTTTCTTCTCAAGATGCTGAAAATGCTGGAGTTACCATATCATATTCACCATATATTGAAGCCTTAAAAAACGCATATTCAAGAAAAAGAAAAGCAGTTTCTTACCAAGATTCATTAAATACAGGAATTGGAATTGTAGGAACATTTACTGAACAAGAAGCTGATATCACTATCAATAGTTGTCTTGTTTCAAATAATAAAATTATCGCATCATTTACAGATGAAATAATTAATCAAGCATCTACACCAATTGAAAATGATAACAAGATTGAAATACCTTCAAAAGAAAATCAAAAATATATTAATGATGGAAAAATAATTTCAAAATATGACTTAAAAGAAGAATATGGTATGGCTAATTTAGGGTTAATCGAATGGTATCAACAAGCAGAAAATTTTGATAATATCGTTCAAGGTAAAGAAGTTAGTGAAATTAAAAATTTAGATTTTTCAAGTTACACTGGAGTTACAATTGATATTTCAAATTTGTTGAATGCCTTAGAAGAATCAACTACATATTCATCATTAAAATGGATTGGTCCACAAGAATAAATAATTTAAGTTATAATTAAAATAAATGAGTAAAATAATAATATGAAGAAAAAATTTATTATATTAACTATTTTACCATTTTTTTGTTCTTGCTCCATGAAATATTCATATAAACCTTCCCACTACGATTTAATAGGGGTATCCACTTCAACTAATGAATATGTTTTACCATTAAATACTTCAGTCTATTTACAAATGTATAATGATAAGGAATTAGATTTAATTAAAAATCAATTCAAAAATAAAATCCACTATATCCATTCTATTGTTGATTCATACCATTCTTACGATAATATATTTAATATTCACGACTTAAATTTATCTACATCTAATCAAAAATATTATCTTGATGAAACATTATTTGAAATAATAAAAAATGCGATAAATATAACAAAATTATCAAAAGGCATCTTTAACTTAACATTAGGAAATGTCATTGATGTTTGGAATCCTTATTTTAACGAAAATATTTATAACAACGATCCAAATATTACTAGTATTAATAATGCCTTAAAAAGTGTTGTTAACTATCAAGAACTTGATGACTATCTTATTTTAAATGAAAAAGAAAAATCAATTATTATCAAAGAATATCATAATCATAAAATAAATATCAATCTTGGTGCTTTAGCAAAAGGATATGCTTTAGATTACATTAATGATTTATTCATAAATAATGAACCCGCAATTATATCGTGTGGGAATAGTTCAATATCATTAAAAGGCGATTTTCCATTTAATAATAAAAAATATACTATATATTTAAAAGAGCCATTAATTGGTAATAATATCATTCATAATGAATACTTACTTAAACTTGATATTGATAAATATTACAATATTTCTACATCTGGAATTGATCAAAAATATTACATTAATCAAAATAATGAAATTCGGCATCACATATTATCCCCAAATGATGGATATAGTAAAAATTACCATAAATCAATAACAGTTATTTCAAAATGTAATTCATATATTTTAGATAGTTTATCAACAATTCTTATGAATATTGAAACTATTGATGAAATAAAAAAAATAATCGAACTATTTGAAAAAAATTTTAATACTTCTATTGATTATTGTATTGTTGATACTTTTAATAAAGATAATTTTTTTAATGTTTATATTAACGAAAATATAAATAAAAAAATAACATCTAACTATTCATCAAAAATTAAAAATCTTACTATTATCTAATTTTCTTAATATAAGTGAAGTAATATAAGAAATAATTAATCCAGTTAAAATACTTATAATCATTAAAAATGGAAGATATATTATCATTTGTAAACTATTATAATAAATCATAACTATTAAAATCTGTCCAATAGAATGAAATAATGAACTAATTAATGATAAACCAAATATTGATAATTTATTAATTTTATATAATAAAATAACAACAAAAGTGGAAGTAAACCAACCACCTAAAGATATATTAAAAGTCATTGAAAATAAACCAGACCATAATAATCCCACAGTAAGAACTCTTAAAAAACTAGTTAAGATGTATTCTTTTAGTGAATAATAATAAAGTACCATTATATTTATAATATTTGCTAAGCCTAATTTAACACCGGAAATAGGAATAAATGAAGGTATGAATGATTCAATAATATTTAAAATAATTCCCATTGATAGGAATAAACTTAAACGAGTCAACTTGTTAATTAAACTAAAATTTTTATTCATAATTTTATATCACTATATAACTAGAAGATAAAACACTTATATACATTCTCATATTATTAGGAATACATACTATTTCTAAATTTGGTATATTAACCCAATTCATTTTTTCACATTCTTTATTTGGACATTCTTCATCAATTGCTCTAATTCCTAATTCTTTATTAACTTCAATATAAAAATCATCTATTAAATTTGGATAATTCTTTTTTCTAATTATAAATCTTTCAGTATTTTGATAATTATTAATCCTAATATACAATTCTTCGATTTTTTGATTTTGATAATACACATTTAAGTATCTTTCTTCACTAGAAAAACTATCATAAAGAAAAATCATAAAGAAAAAAACTAAAGATAAAATAACACTTATAACAATAAAAATAAGATCTATTTTTTTAAATTTTAAAGAAAAATTTTTATTCATAAATAACATCACATTCCTTATTATTTATCTCAATAAAATCTTTAATTATAGGATCAATAAAAACTTTTAAAGTATCATTAAAATAATCAACAATAATATAACTTAAATCATTATATTCTTTAATTTCATTAATAAATTGATAACATTCATTTAAAGGTAAATTCATTAATGAAGTAGTAAAAGCATCTAACTCAACATTTAATAGTGATTTAGAAAATAAACTTATACTCATATGGAAATTGCTGCTTTCTCCACTATAGGGATTAATTATATGGTGTCTAATTTTTTCATCTATTTGATAAAATTTATTCATTGAATAAACTCCAGAAGTTGATATATTGTAATTATCAAATAAACTCACTGTAATTAATTTTTCTCTATTAAAAGAATCTTTTATCATAGGATTTGTTAGATATATTTCTTGCTTATTTTTTTTTAAATAATCTTCATTAAAAAATAAAGAAATTGAACTAGTTCCAGCATTAATAAAACCATAACATTTATCTAATAAATCATTTTTTAGATAATCCACTAGTAAGCCTTTTCCAAGACCACCCGCATTTAAAATAGGACGATATTTTGAATCATTTTTACTCCTAGATAAACATTCTCCATTAAAATAAATATCATTTAAAGAATTAAAAATTATACTTTTTTTCTCATCATTAAAAGTAAAAATATTTTTTATTTCTTCTAAAGAAGGAATTGTTTTCACTATTTTAATTAAATCATTTTCACTATCTAAATTAATTAATGGATCTAAACTATAATCATCAAATCTTTGATTCCAATAATCAGTTAAATTACCAATAAAAAAATTAAAATATCCTTTCGTTTTTAATGTTAAATTATAACCATATTTTATCAAATTATATAATTCATCATCACAAAACACTTCTTTATCACTACCATAATAATCATTAATTGTTTTTAAAGAAATTTCATTTTTATAATAATTAAATCTATCATATTTTTTATGTAATCCAATAATTCTATTATTAAAATAACTATTAATAATTTCATTATTTTCTTCATTATTCAAATATTTCAAAATAATTGATGTATCAAATGGATTAACATAATAGTTTTGTAAGGTACAAACCTTTAATGATAATGAAGAAAGAGTAATAAACTCATTTTGATTAGAACAAGAAAATAACAAACTCATTACTATTAAAAATCCAATATTACTTTTCATTTTTATCTTTTCCTAATACTTCAATTAAATATTTTTCAATTCTTTCTTTTGCTTCTTTATTACAAACTTTACACGCTTCAACCTTAGTTTTTTTATTAACTAATCCTTCTGCGAAAGCATTACAACCAGGAAATCCACACCCACCACAATTTATTCCTGGTAACATTTTTGTTAATTCTTCAACTCTAAAATCTTCTTTCACTTTAAAAAAATGATCCGCTAATGATAAAAATAAACCTAAAATAAAAGCAATAATAAAACAAACAATTATAACTAAAATAATTTTATTCATTATCTACCTCTTTTTTTGACAATTTTTTAATATACACCCTAAACAATGTTTATCATCTTCATAAGTATCGATATTTTTTATTTTCTTATTTAATAGATATGATAAAGTAAATAAAATACACGAAATAATAACAATAATTATTGATATTATAAATTTATTTAAAATTTCCATAACTAAAACCCACTAAAAACAATAAATGCCATAGCCATTAATCCCGCAGTAATAAGTGATATTGCACCACCTTTAAATGGTTTTGGTATATTAATTTGACTATCTAATCTTATTCTAATATAAGAAAAAAGCACAAGAACTAATAAATACCCTAATGAAACACTGAAGGCATAAACTAATGTTTCAAGAAAGTTATAATTATTTCCTACCATATCTAAACACACTTGTAAAACAACACAATTTGTCGTAATTAAAGGCAAATATACACCTAAAGATTTATATAAATCAGGAATAAACTTTTTTATAAAAAATTCTAATAATTGAACAAATGATGCGATTACTAAAATAAAAATAACTAATCTTAAATATTCTTCCATTTCTAAAAAGACAAGTAATTTATTTAATCCATAACATATACTAGAAGAAATAGTAACAACAATAATTAAAGCAAGTCCCATTCCATACGCATTATTTGTTTTTTTAGAAACACCTAGAAATGGACATATTCCTAAAAATCTTGATAAAACAATATTACTTCCTAATAACGCTGAAATTGCAATAGTAAATAAATTCATCTTGTTTCTCTCCTAATAATTAAATTATATATTGCTACTAAAAGACCTAATGAAATAAAAGCACCAGCATTATCAATAAATAAAGAAATTTTATATTTTGAAAATAAATCAATACTTTGTCCATTCCACATTAAATAACCAGTTCCCACTAATTCTCTAAATAACGCAACAATTATTAATGCAAAAGCAAATCCTAATCCAAAACCTAACGCATCAATAATTGAATCTAAAACATTATTTTTACTACTAAATGTTTCTGCTCTTGCTAAAACAATACAATTAACAACAATTAATGAAATAAATGAGCCTAATGATTGATAGATACTATATTTTAAATATGCGTGAAAAATCATATCTACAACTGATACTATTGTTGCAATAATTATGATATAAATTGGTATTCTTACTTCATTAGGAATAATTTTTCTTATTAAAGAAATAGAAGTATTAGATAGCAATAATACCATTACTACACATAATGACATATAAAAAGCATCTTCAACTCTACTAGTTGTTCCTAATGCTGGACACATTCCTAAAAAAACAACAAATATTGGATTTTCAAAAAATAAACCATTTAAAAATATCTTCTTTTTATTATTCATCTTTACTCTCCTCATATTTTGGAATATTAATTAATGAGTTTACATCTTCATTACATATATCAATCACTTTTTTAACTGCATTAAATGTTATTGTTGAACCAGTTTCTACTTTCCCCATTTCTAAAGATGATAATTTATCATCACTTAACCATTCCAAAAATTTTTTACCTTGATTAGTTTCACTATGAGATAAAATAACAAAATGATTTTCTTTACCATTTTTATCATAAGAAACAGTAAATTTAATTGGATTAGAAACTCCAGCGTATCCCACAACACTACATTTATAAACAGTGCCAATAAAATCTAAATTATTGTTATAAACATAATACTTATTTTCAATACCAGCATCTTTTAAATCATCATTTATATTAACGATATTTTTCTTATTAAAATCATTAAAATGCTCTAAAAAAGCACTATTAACTCTAATATATTCATCATAAGCAATTTTATCTTTTGTTACATAATAAGTAAAAGTTAAAACTCCACCACATATTGCTCCAACAACACCTAAAAATAATGGTAATTTTATAAAATTGTTCATACTTTCTCTCCATATTGAATTTTAAATACTTGATACGCTTTATTAATCGCTTCTTTAATCCCAGTCGCCGAATATGTTGCACCACTAATTATCTTATTAGGTTCTTCATTTAATATATTGTTGTTATAATCATAACTATCTATTGCACTAGAAATCTTATCTTTATAATTATTATTAACAAATGGTATTTCAAATAAATTAACACCTTCTACTCTTTGTTCATTAATAGAAAAAGCAACAAATACAACTGCATCTTTTTTTGATATATATCCACCAGTATTAATAGAAATATTTTCTTCTTTAACGCAATATATCACACCTATTTCATTATCATTTTTATCTAAAATCAAATATGAATTATTTAACTTAATATCTAATTTATTATCTTTATAAATTTCAACTGAATATAATAACTCATTATTAATTACTTCATTATAAGCAAATTCATAATCATTATCTTCCATAAAATCAAACTTAATATATTCACTAATTTTATCATATTCATTCTTTTTAATTCCGTTTATTTCATTAATTTCAAATCCACCATTATAATAAAAAGCCACAGAAGTATTAATGATAATTGAACTTATTAATAATAAAGATATAACTCCATATTTACCTACAATATTTTCATTTGTTCTTTTTGTTATAAAATTATCTATTGTTGGTGTTAATAAATTAATAAGTGCAATCGCATAAATAACTCCTTCACTACTTTTTGTTCCTATTCTAAATAAAATAGTAAGAAAACCAGCGATAATTCCACATAAACAATTTCCAAATGGAGATGAAGGTGTTGTTACTGGATCAGTTATCATAAAGACCGCACCAAACATTACTCCACCTAAGCCAAGATGATAAAGTAAATATAATAATGGATTTTCAAAACCTAAAAATAAAGCGATAATTAAACTGATAATTGATATTGTCCCTAAATAAAATAAAGGCGCTCTAAAATCAATAACATCTCTTAAAATTAAAACAATACCTAAAATAAAGATTAAAATAGTAAATGTTTCTCCCATTGCTCCAAAATAATTACCAATTAAAATATCAAAAATAGAATAATTATCAATTGAAAATGAGCCAAGCCATTGTTGTGTAGAATTATAATAAGTTGTTAAAGTAGATCCACTTATAACTCCATTTTTTAATGTTGAAGGAACAGATAAATCAAAACATAATTGAATAAAAATTCTTCCAAATGCTGCAGGATTAAAAATATTAGATCCAAATCCCCCAAATACATTCTTTACAATTAAAGTAGAAAAAATAGATCCCACAATAACTATATAATAACTTATCCAAACTGGACATAATAAAGTAAAAATAATTGATGTTACCCACGAATAATTATGAATTAAATCATATTTTATTTTATTTAATAATTGTTGATCTTTTTTATTTTTTAATATTGTTGTTATTACATCACAAATCAAAGTAGTAAAAAAAGAAACTAACATTAATAAAATTGATTTAATTCCATAATAACTTCCTAATTTAATAAAAGAAGTTAAAATTGAACTTAACCAAACAATAACTAAAGCAATAGTTAATTCAATCATAATTTGTAAAGTAGTCTTTTTACTCCTTTGATAAGGAGATTTAATCGGTTTAGTTAAATATGTCATACTATTTCTCTTTTCTTAAATAATTCATTTTTTATTTTTACTACCTTTTTCGCATTTTTCATTGATTCAGTTAACTCAATCTTAGAAGGACAACAATAAGAACATACTCCACATTCAACACAAGCAAAAACATTTAATTTCATAAGTCTATCATAATTACTACTTTTTAAAGCATTTCTTATTTCTACTGGTTGAAGATAACTTGGACAATATTTAGTACAACTTCCACATCTTAAACAAGGTTCTTCAATATACTTTTTATCTTTAATTAAAGTCAAAGCCCCAATTGTTAAAGAAATAGGAAATAAATCAGTATTATTAGAATTTGAACACATTACTCCACCAGAAATTAAATAAACTTCTTTATTTTTTAATTCGCCACATTCATTAATAATTTCATTTGCTAAAGTTCCAATGATACACGATACATTTTGTGGATTATTAATTACATTACCAGAAACAGTTACAATCCTTCTACTAGGGGGTTTACCAGTTGTTAATACTTTATTTAATGTAATAACAGTTTGAACATTATTACTAACAATACCGACTTCATTAGGTAATTTATCATATTCTAAATTAAAAATTTCTTTTATTAATAATCTTTCCCACCCCATTGGATAAACATCTTTAACTTCAACAAGAAAGATTTTATTTTCATTAACTAATTCTTCTTCAATAATTTTTTTAATTACTTCTTTATGAACTTTAATCGCAATAACAGTCTTTTCTGCTCCACATACTTTCATTAATAATTTACAACCATTAATTAAATCCTTGACATTATTTTTTATAGCCACATAATCAGTTGTTAAAAAAGGTTCACATTCAACACCATTAATTAATAATGTATTAATATTAATTGCATTACAATATTTATAATAAGTAGGAAAACCAGCACCACCCATTCCTACTAACCCTGCTTCTTTAATTGCTAGTAAAATATCTTCTTTAGAATCATTTATATCAACTATTTTTAATAATTTGTTATA
>CAZOAE010000021.1:0-9024 GCA_964577725.1 uncultured Erysipelotrichaceae bacterium
AGGTGAGAGCGGCAAGTCGCCGGGCTCCTTTTTTTTTGCTCTTTTTTGGTTTTTATTATGTTTTTTTATGATAGTTATGGTATAATAATAAAGCAACTTTATATATAAAGGAGGCGTTTGATGAAACTAGATAAATCAACAAGTTATGGTACAATTGATATATCTCTTGAAACAATTTCTTCTGTTGTGTCTAATTCAACTTGTGAATGTTATGGTGTAGTTGAAATGGCATCAAAAAACCAAATTAATGAAATTAACAATTTCTTTAAAAAAGGTAGTATTAATAATGGAGTTGCTGTTAGAAAAAATAAATCTAACATTTATGAAATTGATGTGTTTATAATTGTCGCTTATGGCGTACGAATTACTGAAATAGTTAATGAAGTTCAAAAGAAAGTAAAGTACGATCTTGAGCGAAAATTTAATATAAAATTTAAAGCAATCAATGTTTATGTCCAAGGTATAAAGAATATTTAGGACTGGAGGTTACTTTTTAAATGAAAAATATTAATGGTTTAACTTTAAAAGAAATGATAATTTCAGGCGCTAATAATTTATTCAATTGTTATCCTGAAGTTGATGCATTAAATGTCTTTCCTGTTCCAGATGGTGATACAGGAACTAATATGAATTTAACAATTTCTTCTGGAGCAAAAGAAGTTCAAAATCGAAACGATACAAATGTTTACGATATTGCTAAATCTTTTTCTAAAGGTTTGTTGATGGGCGCTAGAGGAAATTCTGGTGTTATTTTGTCACAAATTTTTAGAGGTTTTGCACTTTCTTTAGAAGGAAAAGATGTAATATCAGCGACTGATTTAGCGGATGCTTTTGTTTCTGGTAAAGATGTTGCATATAAAGCGGTTATGCGCCCTGTAGAAGGAACAATTTTAACTGTTATTCGTGAAGCAAGTGATTTTTTAGCGGAAAAAGTTCAAGACAATTGGACAATTGAAAAGTGTTTTGAAGTTCTTTTAAAAGAAGCAAGAGCATCTTTAAATAGAACACCTGAACTATTACCTGTATTAAAAGAAGTTGGTGTTGTTGATTCTGGAGGAACAGGATTATTAAAAATTCTTGAAGGATTTGAACAAGCAATTTTAGGTAATGTTATTGAAAAAAATATGGCAACTGTTACTGAAAGTGAAAAAATGGCTGCAACTGAAATTGATAGCGATGAGTTTGGATATTGTACTGAATTTTTACTTCGTATTCCTGAAGATCCATCAAAAGAAAATAAAAAACCTTTTGTTGAAAAAAGATTTACATCAGTTTTATTAAGTCATGGTAATTCAATAGTTGTTGTTAGAGATGAAGATATTGTTAAAGTTCATGTTCATACTTTAATACCTGGTTATTTATTAAATTATGCTCAACAATTTGGCGAATTTGTTAAAATTAAAGTTGAAAATATGTCTGAACAACATTCAGAATTAATTTCTCAAGGAAAAGAACCAGGAAAGAGTCAAACTGAAAAAGAATACGGAATTATCGCTGTTGCTTCAGGTGATGGTTTGGAAAAAATGTTTAAAGATTTGCGTGTTGATTATATTGTTACTGGTGGGCAAACAATGAATCCATCTACTGATGATTTTGTAAAAGCTATTAAGTCAGTTAATGCAAAAAAAGTCTTTATTTTACCAAATAATTCAAATATTATAATGGCTGCTTCTCAAGCGTGTGAAATTTGTGATGATATTAAAGCAACGGTTATTCCTTCAAAAACCATTCCACAAGGACTTGTAGCGTGTGCATTCTTTAATCCAGAAGTGGATTATGAATCTAATGTTGAAGAAATGACTTCTGCATTAAATGAAGTTAAAACAGGGCAAGTTACTTTTGCTATTAAAGATACTTCATTTG
Organism: uncultured Erysipelotrichaceae bacterium; assembly: GCA_964577725.1. GTDB lineage: Bacteria > Bacillota_I > Bacilli_A > RFN20 > CAG-449 > CAG-449. The sequence goes on from CAZOAE010000021.1 coordinate 1,864, forward strand.
ATGGTATAGATGTAAAAAAAGATGAATTTATTGGAATATCAAATAAAACAATTATTTGTTCAAATCCAGATAAAATAGAAACAACATTGCAAACCGTTTATTCCTTAGTTGATGAATGTACTGGTATAATTACTCTTATTGCGGGTGAAGATGTTACTAGTGAAGAAATTGAGAAAATACAAAGTATATTAGAAGAAAAATATGCTGATGATGGAATCGAAATTGAGATAAAAGTAGGAAATCAACCAGTTTATTCATTTATTATTGGTGTTGAATAATTATTACTCCCTTATTTAGGGAGTTTTTTTAGAAAAGGAAATATGAAAATATTAACAAAATCAGAAACCATTCTTAATGGATTAGAAAAACTAAATATTAAAAGTAGCGAAGAACTTTTAAATTTTCTTCCTTATAAATATGAAGATATATCATATAGTGATAAATCTATTTTTGAAGATAAAGAAAAAGTTGTTTTATTTGGAAAATTAGTATCAAATCCAAAGCACTTTATTAAAAATAAATTAGATATTATTACATTTTTTTTCGCATCAACAAATGGAAATATATATAATGTTAAAATTTTTAATCATGGTTATTTAATGAAAATACTTGTTTTAGGCGAGATTTTTAGCGTAATTGGTATTTATGATTTAAAAAATAAGCAAATAAATGCTTCTAGTGTTATCAAAGGATTTATTGAAAGTAATAAAATTAAAAGCATATATCACTTACCGCTAGAAATAAGTAATACAGTTTTTAGAAAATTAATGAAAAAAACATTTGATACATATGAAAATCAAATAGTTGATTTTATGCCAGAAGATTTTAAAGCAAAGTATCGTTTATTAGATAAAAAAGAAGCGATAAAAAAGATTCATTTTCCTAATCAAGAAAAAGATATTTCATTAGCGTTAAGAACTTTAAAATATCACGAGTGTTTATCATATTGTTTGAAAAATCAAATAATACGTGGAGAAAATAAAAGGATACCAAATATTAAAAAAACAAAAATTGATACAAAAAAAATAAATGAGTTTATTTTATCTTCATCTTTTAAATTAACAAGTGATCAAGTTAATGCAGTAAGAGAAATTATTTTAGATATGAAGAAAATGGAATTAATGTAGCGTTTACTTCAAGGTGATGTTGGAACTGGAAAAACAATTGTCGCTGCGATAAGTTTATATGGTAACTATTTAAGAAATAAAGTTGGTGCATTTATGGTACCAACTGATTCTCTTGCTAGACAACAATATGAATATTTTAAAAATTTATTTGAAAAATACGAAATTAAAGTAGGATTATTAATAGGTTCATTAACGATTAAAGAAAAAAATATAATAAAAAGTAAATTAAAAGATGGTGAAATAGATATTATCGTAGGAACTCACGCTTTATTTTCTAATGATGTTGAATATTCATCATTGGGACTTGCAATAATAGATGAACAACATAGATTTGGAGTTAATCAAAGAAATGAATTAATTGCAAAAGATGATAATTGTGATTTATTATTGATGTCTGCGACACCTATACCTAGAACCTTATCTTTATCTATTTATGGAGATTTAGATGTAAGTACATTAACTGCTTTTCCATCAGCAAAAAGAAATGTTATTACAAAAGTTGTTAATGAATTATCATATGAAATATTTTTAACAATAAATGAGTGCATTGAAGAAAATAGGCAAGTATTTATTGTAAGTAATAAAATTAAAGGAAATAATGATTCATTTTCTTCTGCTGAAGCAATTTATGAAAAGTATGTATTATTATACAAAGATAATGTAAAAATATTGCATGGAAAAATGAAATCGGAAGAAAAAGATGATATTTTAAAAAGATTTATAAATAAAGAATTTTTAATATTAGTTTCTACGACAGTTATCGAATTAGGAATTAATGTTTTAGATGCTGGAGCAATTATAATTTATGATAGTAATTGTTTTGGATTAGCATCATTACATCAATTAAGGGGTAGAGTTGGAAGAAATGGAAAAGATGCAATATGTTTGCTTGTTAGTGATAATGTTGATGATGAAAGACTAAAGTTTTTAGAAAAATCAAATGATGGTTTTGAAATTGCTGAATTAGATATGAAATTGCGTGGCCCAGGCGATATAGTTGGATTTGCTCAAAGTGGATTTCCAACTTTTACTTGCTTGAATATTATTGATGATTTTAAAATGTTTGAATGTGCTAGAGATGATTCTTATAAAATAATTTCAAATTTAAATATTGGTGATTATAAAAGATTTTACGATAATGTTTTGAATGATTTATATAAAGAGAGTGTTTTATTTGAATGAATTTAATATTTAATTAAAAAACAATATTTTTTATGAAAATTTAGGGGGATATATTAAAAAAATATTAAGATGTCCGTTGTGTTTAGCTACAGAATTTGAAATGTCAAGGAATGGATTTTTTAAATGCAAATGGTGTGGTGGTGAATTTAAATTTTGTGAAAGTGATATAACAAGTGAAAAAGATGATGAAGAAATAGTGAAAAAAGATTCATTAAAAACTGAAAAATCATATAAATGTTGTAATCCAAAAAAAATTGAAAAACAAATGGATTTATATGCTTATAAAATAAAAGATAATATTTTTAAAAATAAAGTAAACCAAGCAAGTGTAGAAATGGATAATATGTTTTTTTCAAAGGAAGATTACATAACATATAAAGAAAAGAATAATCAATTAAATGCTATTAGTGAAAAGTAAGATAATAAAAAAACTAAAAATTCAAACTATCGGAATTTAATAAAAAATCAAATAAACTCATTATATAAATTCCATCTTCATTGTAATGAGAGCGAGAAATATCTTTCACGATAATGATTTTTTTAAATGAATCGGAAATATGTATTAAGGAATTTTGTTCTTGATCTAGTTTTTCTTTTGAAGGAAGTGAGAGTGCAACTTGAATATAATAGCGTTTATCAGACATATTGCAAACAAAATCGACTTCAGCCTGTTTTAATATGCTTTTTTGATTACCATTAGATGAATAGTAGTCAACGATTCCTACATCAACATTAAAACCACGAGTTTTAAGTTCGTTGTAAACGATATTTTCCATAGCGTGAGTTTCTTCTGATTGACGAAAGTTTAATCGTGCATTTCGTAATCCAATGTCAGTAAAGTAGTATTTTGAAGGAGTATTGATATATTTTTTTCCTTTGATATTATAGCGTTTGGCTTGATCGATTAAAAATGAATCAACAAAATAATCAAGATAATTTTTTATAGTGTCAGAATGAATAGATATTTGCTTTACGCTTTTGAAGGTGTCAGATAACTTTTTAGGATTAGTTAATGAACCGATTGCGGATGAAAGAATATCTAAAAGTTCTTCAAGTTCTGAATCGTTGCGAATGTCGTTTCTTTCTTTGATGTCTTTAATATAAGTTTCGGTAAAGATATTTTTAAGATAAATGGATTTATCTTCATCAGTGGAAAATTCAAAAAGTTTTGGTAACCCACCGAAATTGATATATTGATTCCAACCTTGTTCTACTGAACCATTATAAATGGTCATAAATTCGCTAAATGAAAGTGGCGCAATATGAATTTGGTCTCCACGACCACGAAACTCTGTGATAATGTCTTTTGATAAAAACTTTGCATTGCTTCCAGTTACAAAGGTGTCGACATTTTTGATATGTAAAAAACTGTTTAATACATCTTCAAATTCTGGAATTAATTGTACTTCATCAAGCAGAATGTAATATATATCATTATCTTTGATGTAATCGTGGACATATTCACATAAAAAATCGGGATCACGAAATTTTTTATTCATTCTATCATCTAATGCGATTTTTAAAATATGGTCATTTTTAACTCCAACAGATAAAAGATGTTTGTAAAAAAGTTCAAACAAAAGATAAGATTTTCCACATCTTCTGATACCAGTAATAACTTTAATCATTCCGTTGTGTTTGTGTCTAATAAGTTTGTCTAAATATAAATCTCTTTTGATTTCCATTTTATCTCCTTGTTGATTTATTTTTTGGTAAACCCGAAAAATTTTCAATATTATTATGGCATAAAATTAAAAAAAAACAACTGTTTAGAGAAAAATATTCTGTAAACCCGAAAAATTTTCACTAACTTTACGTTTTTAATATTATTTAAAATATAAAATAAGTAGATTGATATTGTAAAAAATGAAGATATGAATAAAGAATTTTTAATATTAGTTTTTGAATTGTTATGGACATCTATTGTACTAATAGATGTACACATATTCAATAAGGTTGCCTACTTTTACCCCTTATGTTGTCTACTTTATTAATAGCGGTTCAAAATACTTGATTTTTACTATCGGGGGGGGGGTATCATATCTTTGTATATAACAATGTAAGGGGATTGTGGACTATGAAAAATAAAAAAATAATTTGTTTACTACTTGTTTTTTCTACTGTTGTAGGATGTACACCTAAAAATGAAACAACATCTTCAAAAGGAATTGATATTTCAAATTCTATATTTAGTTCTAGTGAAGAAGTAAAAAAACATATAGTTACTTTTAAAGATGGTAATATTATTATCGATATTATTGAAGTTGAAGATAATAAAATCATTACTGATTTACCAACTATACCTTCTAAAGATGGTTATTCAAGTGAATGGGATTATGATTTTACACCAATTACAAAAGATACAACAATTAATTTAAAAACTAATTTAGAAAAATATAATATTTATTATTATAGTGAATATGGTGAAGTTAATCCTTTAAATAAATTAACTTATACTTTTGAAGATGAAAATATAACATTATACGCTCCACTTAATGCAGAAGGAGAAGGTAAGTATTTCTTAGGTTGGTATACAACTCCTAGTTATGAAAATGGAACTAAGATTACTCATATTAGTTCAGGTTCTTATGGCGATATAAATTTATACGCTAAATGGATTAGTTGTGTTGTTGAAAATGCAGAAGGATTTACTATTGATTATAATACTGATTCATTACCTACTTTATATATGGTTGTTCAAAATTCTCGTAATATTGTCACTTTATCTAGTTTAATTACCGTTAGCAGTAATTGTAGTTGGAGTTTATCAACCGATATTGAAGGTATAGAAGAAATTAAAACTCGTAATGTTTCCTTAAAAAATGTTGGTCATAATTATTATTATTTAACAGTTTGGTATGATGAAAATTATAATTTAGTATATTTAGTTGATATATATAAATTAGATATATTTTCATATGCATTTATTTCCAATGAAAAAGTTTTAAAAGAAGATATTATAGAAGAAAACTCTTTAATTAGTAAAATAAGTGATCCATATAAAGATGGATATACTTTTGTTGGATGGACTACTGATGGTGAAAATATTGTTGAATTCCCTTATAAAGCAGTAACTAGTGTTATTTTTAGTGCAGTATTTGTACCAAATAAATATAGCATAACTTTAGATTATGATAATGGTATTGATGAAAATGAAACTATTGATGTACATTATGATGAACTTATTTCTTTACCAGTACCTACTAAGTATGGACATACATTTATTGGATGGGAAGATAGTAATACTCATCAATTGATTAATAATAATTTTATATATCAATATGAAAAAGATATATCATTAAAAGCACTTTATACCCCTAATAATTATGTTGTATATATTGATTATGATAATGATGGTGAATATGATGATTCTTATAATGTAACATTTGGAGAAGAAATTACAATACCAGATGCTAGTAATGATGGATATAGATTTACTGGATGGACTGATAAAGAAGGTAATGTTATTGATTCTAATTATACACATCTTATCGAAGATAATTTATATATTAATGCTAATTGGAATATAATACATTATTCAATAAAATATAATCTTAATGGTGGAGAAAACGCTAAAAATAATCCTAATTCATATACTTGTAATGATGAAATAGTATTTGGTGATCCAACAAAGGTAGGACATACATTTGTTGGATGGTATTTAGATAGCGAATTTAATGAAAAAATAACTAGTATTAAATCTGGAACAATAGGTAATTTTGAAGTATATGCAAAATTTGTTCCAAATCAATATTCATTAATTGTAAAAGGTTTGAATGATTCAACTATTTCTACTTCAAGTGTATATTATAATTCAACTTTCACGATACCAGAAAGTATATCCACAAAAGGATATACATTTAAAGGTTGGAAAGATCAAAATGGTAATCAATACTCCCCTAATCAAGAAGTAGTATGGAAATTTACTGAAAATATTACATTAACTCCAATATTTGAAATTAATACTTATGAAGTAACTGTCGATATAGAAAATCCATCATCTGCTTCTATTGAAGGAACTGGTACTTATGAATATAATCAAAATGTTACATTAAATGTTACTATTAATGATGGATATGCATTTTTGGGATGGTATGATGAAAATAATAATTTCATTAGTTCAAATAAAACATTAACAATAAATAATATAGATAAAAACCATAAATACTATGTAAAAACTTGTGAATTAGATGAAGATGGATACTATGTATATGGTGGTGTTAAATATAAAATTAATGACAATTATATATCTGTTGAAGGATATGTAGAAGGTGTTACTTCAATTGTTTTATTAGAGAAATTTATAAATAAGAAAGTAACAACTATTTCATCTAATGCGTTTAGTAATTGTACTACATTAACAAGTATAGTAATTCCTAATAGTATAACGACAATAGGAAGTAATGCATTCTCTAATTGTGATTCATTAACTATTTATTGTGAAGCAAGTAGTAAACTAAGTGGATGGGATAGCTCTTGGAATTATGATGGTAGTCCAGTATATTGGGGAGTAACAGAAGAAGATATTATTGTAGAACAAGATAAAATACAATATTTAATAAAAGATGGAAATGCAATAGTAACAAATTATTTAGGAACGGATACAAATGTAGTAATACCATCTACAATAGAAGTAAAAGGTACAACATATAATGTTAGTAAAATAGGAGAAAAAGCATTTTATAATAGTGAAATCACTTCAATAACAATTCCAAATAGTGTTACATCAATAGGAAAAAGTGCATTTTATGGTTGTAGTTCATTAGAAAGTATAACCTTACCATATATACCAAATGGATATTTAGGATATATCTTTGGAGCAAGCTCATATAGTAATAATTCAAGTTATGTA
>CAZOAE010000022.1:0-8935 GCA_964577725.1 uncultured Erysipelotrichaceae bacterium
CTTCTTGAATAAAATTAATAAATTTAATGTTTAAATTTTTAACATTTCTTAAATGATTTAAAAATTTACGATTTAATTCTTGAGCAAACTCTAATTCTCTTTCTTGAGCAATATATTCCATAAAAAAGTTATATAATGCTTTATTGATATTACCAAATTCTATTTGTTTTAAAATAAAACTTTCAATTACTCCAAGTCGATAATCATAATTTTGAGAATCATTTTCTAAAGCAATTCTAGCGTATTCTAATGTTTTTTCATAATTTTTACTAAATCTAAAAATATTTAATGATAATAATTCATCTTCATTAGAAACTTTATGATCAACTAAGAAGCAAATCCAAGCCGCTTCAGCGTGTGTTTTATTATTAGCCAAAACTTGTTTAGCGTAACTTTCCGCAATAGAAAACCTTTTCCTTTGCAAATTCATATTTGCATCTTTTAATTTTGTTTTATCTGATGCTGCAAGAGTAATAATTGTTTGAGTAGAACCAAATGATCTTTTTTCAATCACTACTTCTTCAACTTGTTTTGGTTTAACTTCAACAACTTCAACTTGTTTTTTATCTAAACGAGATTTTAAATTAACTGAAAGTTTTTCTTTAATAATTTTAGATAATCTTTCATTAAATTCAGCATCATAATTTAATGCTTGATATTTTTTTAAAGCATTAGGTAAATCATATGGATCAAAACCATTCGCACAAACTGGAACAATAGTCTTTTTCTTTGAATCATCATCTTCAACAAGTTTAAGGAATCTTTGCCATTCATTTTTTACCCAAGGAGCATTAACAAACTCTGGATTAGAACCAGCGACAACAAGCATAATTGTTGAAGTCATTAATGCATTATAAATAAATGGCTCGTATTCACCATCTAAAATTGATTCTTCAGCAAAAAATACTTTATACCCTAATTTTGATAAATAATCGTGAATTTTTCTTGCAATAATACTATCTTTTGTATAACTACTTTCATCAACTGTTCTTTTATAACAAATAAAAATATCAAATGGTTCTTCTTTATTTGCTTTATTAATGATTTCTTCTCTTATTTTATCAATTCTATCAATTTCTGAAATAAAATAATTTTTTTCATCTTTAGAAGATGCATATTGCAACATATTTTTATAATCATTAGTTACTAATATACTTTTTGGTGACGCTCTTGAAATAGTTGGAACTTTACTTACTCCATCATAATCATCAACATAAACTACACCATACTTTGCTAAAATACGATAAAAATATGCATCAGCGCAATCTTTATGTTCACTTATAAAATCATCAAGTCTATCAAGTGAACTTTCAAAATCTAATCTTTGTCTTAGTTCAGATATTTCATTCAATCTTCTTACTATATCATCAGTATCAAATTTACTAAAATTAATCTCTGCACCACAAGATTTACATCTAAAAATTCCATTTTTTAATTGCTGAAATTCAGTAGAATTACAACAAGGACAAGATTTAATAATATCTTTTGCCATAAAAATTCCCCTTACCTAAAACTTTAACATATAAAATAATCTATTAAATCAAATAAATGAAATTAATAGATTATTAAAAATAACTAAATTTATTTTGTAATTGCTTTTCTTTCCGCAATTAATAAATTGATTTTATTTATAATTTCTTTTGCTTTCTCAATATCTTTTTCTTGCATTGATTTTGAAACAACTATTTTTAAATCTCCAATAGTCGCTGAAATTTTATCATCAATTTTATTCGCTTTTGCAATTTTTGTAGCGCCAATATATGATAAAGATTCTTTAAGTTTATTAAAACTTTCTATTTCAATTTTTTGATTTAATAATGCTTGTTCACAAACTAATAAATCTCCTTGATTAGAATGAACTTTATCTAAACTATTTTTATAAATATCAGTTTCTTTTTTCTTTCTAAAAAAGCACATCTTAACATTCCCCCTTATAATTTGTTACCACAGTTGGAACAGAAGCCAGCATTTGGTTCATTTTCATGACCACATTTTGAACATTTTTTCTTTTCTAATGTTAGTTGAGTACCACACGCACTACAGAATCTAGTTCCATTTGGATATTTTGTACCACATTTAGGACATATAATTTCTTTATTAGAAGAATCTTTATCCCAACCAATTAATTTACATACTTCAAGATATTTTTCATAATCTAATTGTTGAAGTTTTTTTAAATACATTTCTCTTTCCCATTGCTTATCTTGTAATCTTTCAATTTCAGCCGCAATTTCTTTTGCATTCTTTTCAACTTTCATTTCTTCTCTTCTTAAAGCAAGTTCATTTTCAATTGCAATAATTTCTTCATCAGTAATTCCCATATTATAAACAGTAAATGAAGATACTTTTAAACCAAATTCTTCATCAAATAATGGAATAACATTCTTAAAAATTTCATCGGAAATATATTTTTTATTAGAAGAAATATCAACATATGATAAACCATTTTGTTGCATTACCTTAGCAATAACATCTTCAACAAACAACATCATTCTACCAGCAAGTCTTTGTTGTAATGATTCAATAGTAAAGTTTTTATCACTACCAACAATAGTTAAATAGAATTGTCTTGGATTTAAAATTTGAACAGTAAATTCACCATTTCCCCTTAAAGTAACAGGAATTTCTGTAATAGGATCTCTTAATTTAATTGGATTTCTTGTTCCCCATAAAACTTTTACTTTACAAGTTTTTGATAAGAAAATTAAATCAACATTCGCAGATACTTTCTTTTTAAACATTCCTAAAAAACCAGCTTTTTGTGTTTCGAAAATTCTATGTCTTCCCGCTTCAAGAATATCATTCATAATACCATCTTTAACAAAGACAACTTGATGTGTTTCTGGAACAATAACTTCAGCATCTGGATTTAAAACATTACCACTTACTCTCCAAAAAAATTGTTCATTATCACCTTCAAAAATAATTGTTTTTACATTTTCCGCAATTGCTGCAGAATTACCCATATCAACATGAGCGTCAATTTTTTTACCCATTTTCTTCTCCTTTTTGACTAATTTATACAAAATATTGTCTTTTTTTATTTTATCACATTTTTTTAATATTAAAAGTATCAATTATAAACTTACATTAAAAATAATGTTTTTCTTATAACTTTTATAACTAAAAAGATTATTTTACTAAATTTTCTTTAAAATTTTTCAATTTTTCAATTTCATCTTTATGAATTGAACTATGTACTTTTTCAAATGTTAAGTTAATATCATTAAGAGTAATTTTTTGTTCAACATTTGGTTGAGAAATCGCTCTTAAAATTGGTTCATCTTTTACTCTTTCACAAAATTCTCCAACATCCGCTCCAGAAAAACCTTCCATTCGTTCAGCAATAATACCAAAATCAACATCATCAGCAACTGGTACTTTATCTAAATACATCTTTATCATATATAGCCTAGATTCATAATCTGGTAAAGGTACATAAATTAATTCATTAAATCTTCCAGGTCTTAACATTGCTGAATCAATATCCCAAGGTCTATTAGTCGCCGCTAGAAGCAATAACATTTTATTTTCTTGTCCACCAAAACCTTGAATTTGAGCGAGTAATTCTGGAACAATTCGATTCATAACTGTTGAATTACCACCCCTTTTCGCCGCAAGTGCTTCAAATTCATCAAAAAAGATAATTGCACGATCATTTTTTCTTGCTTCAGCAAATAAATTTTTAATATTTTGCTCTGCTTCACCGAACCATTTTGAAACAATATCACTACACTTAACAGAATAAAAATTTGCTTGTGCTTCGTGAGCAATAGCCTTAGCAATCATCGTTTTACCAGTACCAGGTAATCCATATAAAAGAATACCGCCACCACTCTTTTTATTAAATCTTTCATATATTTCTGGGTGTTTAATCGGTAACAAAACACGCATTTCAATACTTTTTTTAACTTCATCTAACCCAGCAACATCATTTAATGAAATATTAGGTATTTCTGATGATTTCCAAATAGTTTCAGTAGAATCTTCATTTGGCGTGGAACTTTTACCAGTATTTTTCTTAGAAGAACGATTATTATTAGTTTCAACATTTATATTTTGATTTACATTGATTGAATTAGCCAAATCTAAAATTCTTTGAGCCCTTTCAAAACGGGCTTTTTGTAATTCTCCACTTGAAACTTTTGCAAGTTCAAACATTGCTTTTGCGGCATTTAAATATTCTTCCTTAGCAACCTTTTGATTACCACTATCCATTGCTTTTTTTGCTTTAGAATAATAAATATTAAAAACTTCGTATTTATAATTAATTTCTTCTCTTTCTTTTTTCATAAAACTAATTCTTTTCTAATGATCTTTTAATTTCATTAATTTTCGCATCAATATCAGCATCTAAACCAGATTCAACACCAGCGGTTTCAGTATCAATTAATGATTCTAAATCTTTACCACTTCCACTAAACATTGAATTATAACTTGAATTTGAAGAATCTAATAATACATCAAGTTTATCAGTTGTTGCTTCAACATTATTCATCGCAGTTTCAAAAGATTGAGTCACTTTTTCAAAATCCATACTCTTTGTTGTTTTAACCATATCTTTTGAAATAGTTTGCATAACACCTAAAAAACTACTTTGCATTAAAGTAAGATCTCTCATTTGTGAAGCAAGTTCAATATTTAAAGCCATTTCTTCTGCCTTTTTAATTTGAATCATACACGCTTTTAAACCACTTAATGCTAAATTATATTGAGAAGTAGCGCCTTTTAACTTTGCTTGCTTAGCAAGATCAATATATTTTTCTTGTTGTCCATTAAGATTATCAATATATTTACGAATACTACTTAAAGTTTGTTTAATTAATAATCTTCTTTGCATATCTTTTTTATTATTCATTATTCATTTCCTTTCCTTTATTAATTTTTTCTTCATTTTCAATATTCAATTCATCATCAAAATTATCATCTAATTCAAATTGAGCCATTATATCTGAAGTTTCTGTTTTAGTTCCATAAATCTCACTATTTTCTTCACTTAATGATTCAAATTCTTCAAATGTTTCTGTTGCATTAATCAAAGTAGATTCAAGTTCTTGTCTTCCTTCATGAGATTTTAATAAAAAATCATTTAAATCTTTTGAATTATTAAGCAATTTATTAATTGGATTATTCTTCTTTTCTTTTGAAAATGCTTGATCATCAATTGCTTGTTTTAAATTATTTAAAACATTAATGTTATACTCTAAAAACTTAATCTTTTGTAAAATAGTACCTTGCTCCTTTTTCTTTCTGGAAATCTTTTGAGCAAGCATTTCTCTTACTTGAAGATCTTTTTCTTTTTTACCCTTAGTAAACAAAGCATTAATTTCTTCTTTATTAACGATAATTGCATTTTCATATTCTTCCAATTCTTTTGAATACTTAATGATTTGTTCTACAACATCTTCTCTTTTTATTTTATTAAATTTGTTTCTTTTAAAAATATCGAAAAAACCCATAATATTATATTATTGAAACCCCTTTCTTAGTGAGATTGTACCACATATCTATAAAAAGTGCAAAAAAATAAAAAAAAGATTAGATTTTTTATAATCTAACCTTAAATCATCATTCTATTTTTATTTTCGATATTCAAATAATCAGAAATCATTGCAATAAATTCCGAATTAGTCGGTTTTGCTTTCGAAGAAGATATCGTATACCCAAATATATCATCAATTGTATCAATATTTCCACGATTCCACGCTACTTCTATTGCATGGCGTATTGCTCTTTCCACTCTTGAACCAGTTGTTTTATATTTTCTAGCAATTTCTGGATATAATATTTTTGTTACTTGTCCAATATAATCAGCATTTTCATATGAATATTCAATCGCAGTTCGTAAATAATTATAACCTTTGATATGCGCAGGTATTCCAACATCATGTAATAATTCAGTAATTTGCTTTTGTAAACTAAATGTTGAAACAATTTTCTCAGTATCAATTACTCTAATATCTTTTATAAATGATTCCACTTCATATGGTCTTAACACAAATTGATTTGAACCTAATGATGTTACTAAATTTAAGACATTTTGATTTACAAGTTCAGAACTTGTAATAATATATGGTCTTTTTGAATTACCATAATAACCTTTTAATTCATTTAATAATGCAAATCCATCCATCACTGGCATTATTAACTCAATTAATATAACATCAATATCTTTCAATGTTTTTAATTGAATCAATGCTTCTTTCCCATTAGAAGCTGAACCCGCAAAATACATATCATTTTGTGATGATAAAGCTGAAACAATACGTGCTACAAATTCTTTATTACTATCTACTACATAGACCGACTTTTTTCTCATGTGATTTCCCCTTGTTCTATGCAACTCTACCCTTTGATTGAATTATAATCTATATGTTTCATAAATCTACTTTTTTTAATTTTATTTCACTAAAATCGAAAAAAAACACCAAATTTTCGCAAAAAATTTGATATTTTTTCATACCAATGAATATTTATTTGTCGCAATATTTAGTTTTCTAAGGAAATTTGGTACATATATTCCATATAAACTCCATACCCAGTTTTAACATTATCAACATTAACATGAGTAACTGCACCAACAAGTAAATTATCTTGAATAATAGGTGATCCAGACATTCCTTGATATATACCACCAGCTTTAGAAATTAACTCCTTATCAGTTATTTTAAAACTTATTCCTTTAATACCACATTCATATTGTTTTTTAAGTGAAGTAATTTCAATTTCATATTCACCTACAACATCATCTTTTAAACAAGTTCTAATCTTTGCTTTTCCTAACTTAACTTGATCCCATTTACATACTTCAATCGGTTGATATGAAGAAGGAACTTCATCTAAAGAACCAAATATACCAAATTTTGTATTTTTACTAATATCTCCTAAATAATCATCAAAAGTTAATTGTGAATTTTTTGAACCAACATTGCCATCACTAGATTTCGTAATAGAATCAACATCTTCTAAATATGTATTTCCTATTCTTACATCAATTATCGAATTAGAATCACTATCATATACTTCATGCGCTAAAGCACCATATCTTTTATTAACTGGATCATAAAAAGAAACAGTACCAACTCCTAATAGTCTTTCTTTAACATATAAACCAGTTTTAATAGAATTATCAGTGTTAATTAAATACAACTTTTTATTTAATTTATTACCGTTTCTATTAATTGTAATTGGACAAATACCTTCATTTTTATATTCAAAAAAATGATTAGTAAATGATTTTAAATCAGTAACATTACTATTACCTATTTTAACTATTTTATCACCTTTGATAATATCAGAATCTCGACTAGGATTATAAGTTTCATTATCATAATAAACATCATAACTACCAGTAACTATAATACCATTTGGATAAATTTCAAAAGCAATATTTTCTCCACCTGGAATTAATGAAGTTGCAAGAACAATATTAGGTGATACATATGTCATATAAAAAATAGACATCATTAATAAGACTTTTTTCATAAAACTCCTTTCAAAAGTATTATTTGATAGAATTTTTAGAATATTCTTTATTAAAATGCCTATACTACTTAAATAAACTTATTAATTCTTTACTTGCTTTTAAAGAAATATCATTAACTTCCCCAGTTAACATCTTACTAATTTCTATAATTCTTTCATCTTCATTTAATAATTTAATTGATGAATAAGTTAAATCATTAATCACTTCTTTTTTTACTAAATATTGATAATCCGCACACGCTGACACTTGGGGTAAATGAGAAATAACTATTACTTGAGAATTCTTTGAAATTTCTTTCATTTTTTTAGCAATAGATATAGCCACTCGACCAGAAATTCCAATATCGATTTCATCAAATATAATAGTTTCTTTACGATTAATTTTATTAAAAACAGTTTTTAAAGCAAGATTAAATCTACTTGTTTCCCCTAAAGATGCAGTTTTATCTAACTCATTAAAAGATAAACCTTTATTTGCTTTTAACATAAAAATAACACTATCAAAACCAAAACTATTAATCTTATCTAACTTATTAAAATCAATCTTAAATTCAGCATTTTCTAAATATAAATCACTTAATTGATTATTCACTTCGTTAGTTAATATTTCACTATATTTTTTTCTAATATCAGTCATTTTAATCGCTAACTTTTCACAATCTAATTCCAGTTTTTGATATTTATTAGTTAAATCATTAAGTTTAGATTCATAATTTTTAATATTATCTAAATTTACTAAAATTTCTTCATATTTATTTAAAATATCATTTGTTGTATAACCATATTTTTTTCTTAATGAATGTAAATAAAATAATCTATCATTAATTTGTTCTAATCGTATTAAACTATCTTTATTCTTTTCAAAATTATCTTTTATTTCTTCATACACATCATTAATTTGATAATACAAATCACTAAATTTATTAGATAAATCGCTATAAGAATCTTCTTCAACATAAGAAATTTGTTTTTTTGCATTATATAAACTACTTGAAATACTTTCATACTCATTTAAAAAAGATAAAATTCTTTCACTTTCACGAGAAAATTTCATTAAACTATTCTTTTCATCTTCTAAATTTTCCATTTCATTTGGTTGAATATTTGCTTTTTCTAATTCTTCTTTTTGAAATAAAAGATAATCTTCTTGATCTAAAATATCTTTTTTTGATTTTAAATCATTAATTGCGTTTAAAACATTACTATATTGATTATATAATTCATTATATCTATCAAACACTTCTTTTTCTTCTTGATTATAATTATTGAAAATAAAATTATTTAATAAATTAAATTGATTATCACTTTTTAAATAATCACTATCTTTTTGTTGAGAATGAATATCAATTAATATATTAGTTACTTGTTTTAATAAAGAAATACTAACAATACGAGAATTAATTTTAGCAATAGACTTACCATTAATATCTAAACTACGAGATAACACTAA
>CAZOAE010000023.1:0-8892 GCA_964577725.1 uncultured Erysipelotrichaceae bacterium
TTAAATCAAACCAAATCAAACTTCCACCGATTAAAGGAGTAACTTTATTTTTAATATATGTTCCATAATCATATGAAACTACTAAATCTAAAGTTTTAATTTCTTCATTAGTAAACTCATAATTCACTTTATCTTTTGATTCAAATAAATTTGTATTTGAAAAATAATACATTTTACTTTCATATATATAAAAATCAAAACTATCATTCATAGATAACTTATATTGATATTTATCATATATATTTTTTGATTCATTATAAGAAATATTACTTAATATATAATCAATATCAAATATTTGCTTATAATCACCTTCATAAGCATATATTTCATTTAATTTAGAATTATTTACCATCACTTTATCAATAGTATTTATATCTTGAAATGTAATGTCTTTAAAAGAATATGTTGTAACTTGACTACACCCACATAAACTAATGATAAAAGATGATAATAATAAAATATTCCTTTTCATATTTTAATTATAACACAAAAAAATACCTATTCAACTTTATTATTAAATGTAAATTTAAACTCTAAATATTCATTAGAAAAATTTGCAACAAGAATTGTGTCATATTTATTTCCATTTTTAGAAATTAAATCTTTTAATTCTATTTCTCCCTTAGTAAAAATTTGTTTTGCCATTGTTTTAGTTATTTTTTTATTAAGTGATTTGAATAATTTATTATCATAATATAATGCCATTTTACACATTGAATTATTACACTTAAAACCTTTTTCATAACAACCAATTATATTTCCACATTTAGGACATTTACACAAAACATTCTTCTTTTCAACTTCATAAATTCTAGGTGGTGGTAATAAATTATTAATTTGTTTTCCATTATTAATCAAATTAATAATCTCTTTTTTTGCTAATTCAACTGCTTCATCAATTGTAATTTCATTACGATATACTTTTTTTAAAGATTTACCTAATTCCGCTGTTTTTTCTTTTGGTAAATTCATTTGTAATTTTTCTAATGTTTCAACATAATATTGACCAGTTTGTTCCAATTTATAAACATTATCTTTTAAAGAAATATAATTCGATTGTATTGCGTTTTTTATAATTCCAGAACGAGTTGCTTCTGTACCTAATTCAACACCTTCAAACATTGCTTTTAACTCATCACTATCATCTTTATCCAAAGTATCATCAATTTCTTTTAAATGTTCTTTATTATCTTTAAAAGGATTTTTTAAAAAATTATTAAATGTTTCTACTGAATATCTTTTAGGGGGTTTTGTTTCTTTTTGTAATGGCTGAAAATTAGTATTAACAATATCTCCAACTTTCAAATTAGGTAATATTTTATCCTTTTTCTCTCTTTCTTCAAAAATAGTCCACCCTTTAGATAAAACAATATCACCCGTTAACTTAAATGTTTCTAATCCTTCTAAATCAACAATCATTGTTGTTCGAGAAATGCGACATTCTTCTTTACAAAAAACAGAAAAAAAACGATTGCAAATGGCTTTATAAACTAAATACTCTTTATCCGTTAAAATAGACTTCTTAGGAATTTTATAAGTTGGTGTTAAAGCACTATGAGATTCAATTTTTGAATCATCAAAAATATTTTTTGAATTTTTAAAAACAACATTAACACCTAGATTTTGAAATGATGATATAATTTCCCTAAATTTATCTTTTTCATTTTCCGCAAGATATTGTGATGGTGTTCTAGGATATGAAACATATCCTTTTTCATACAAATCTTGAACAATTTTTAAAGACTCATCAAGCGACATCTTATATTTTTTTCCTAATTCTCCTTGTAATTTACTTAGTGAATATAATTTACCTGCAGGAATAACTTTTTCTTCAGCATTAATTGATGTTACAATCGCTTTTTTACTATTATATAAATCTTTTAATTTTTCTATTTCTTCTTTTTGATTTTCATCAAATTCTTTTTTAGAAATTAATTCAACTTCTTCATCATTTGTTTTTTCTTTTGATGCTAAAACAAAATACTTTTTAGGAATAAAATTTTTAATTTGCATTTCTCTATCGTAAATAGCCTTAACAATAGGGGAAACAACTCTACCAACTCTAAGTAAAGTGTGAGATTTTACGGTTGCAAAACGAGTTAAATTAATACCATAACACCAATCAACATATGTTCTAGCAAATCCTTCATTAGCCAAAGAATCATAATTAGAATCATCTTTCATTTCATTTAATTCTTTAATAATTGTTTTACTAGTTTGATCTGGTAACCATAATCGACATATCCTTTTTTCACTTTTTAAAGCGTACTTCAAAATAATTCTAATTATAATTTCACCTTCACGATCAGAGTCCCCAGCATTAACAATAATATCAACATCATCTCTATTAACTAATTCTCTAATAATTTTAAATTGTTTAATAATTCCTTCATCTTTACTTAATCCAAATTTGAATTCATTTGGAAAAAAAGGTAAATCTTCTTCTTTCCAAATATATTTAATCGTTTCATCATAATTAGGATAATATTTTTCAATATCATATAAAGAAAATAAATGACCAAAACTATATGTAATAATATATTCATCATTTTCAAAATATCCATCATTTTTTGTCATTTTACTATCTAATGCCAAAACAATATTTTTCGCTAATGAAGGTTTTTCAGCAATAACAACTTTTTTCATAGTTATTATTATATATCCTATCACCTAATTAAATAAGATTTTTATATCATTTATTTAAAACAGTTTTATATATTTTTAAATCACTTAATTAAATTATTAACTTTTTATAAAATTTATCAAAAAATTTAAAGAAAAATTAAAAAAATTTGCAAATGTAATAAGTGAAGGGATAATTATTTCTCTTCAAGGAGGAACAGAAGTTTATGTTCCTAAATGTAAACCATTGTAAGGGAGTTTTGTTAGTTAGAAAGGTAATTATGGAATATTTAGTTATTCTTACTATTATTCTATTAATTATCTATCTAATATTTAGATGAAAAAATCTATATCTTAGAAAAAAGATATAGATAAAAGAATCATTTAAATTATAAACTAACAAATACCACCCTTACAATGGTATTTTTATAAATTTATTATCTTATTTACTAAAAACTATTCTTTTATAGGAACAGAATTTAAATCTTTTCTTCTTCTAATACTTTTCCTAATTAAAACACTTTTTATACCCCCAATAGAATCATAAATATTTACATATGTATCATCTAAATTTATTGGAAAAGGTGGTTTATCATCAATATAATATTCTTTTTCATTAAGAAACCTTGTCCCAGTAAAATGATTATTTATATAATCTAATTCTTCTTCATAAAAATATATAATAAAAAAATCACTATAA
Source organism: uncultured Erysipelotrichaceae bacterium (assembly GCA_964577725.1). GTDB lineage: Bacteria > Bacillota_I > Bacilli_A > RFN20 > CAG-449 > CAG-449. The sequence continues at coordinate 3,323 of CAZOAE010000023.1, forward strand.
GGACATAATGTATCAAACCAAACACATTTATATTTTTTTCTTATTTCATCATACTCTAAAACTTGTACAACAGTTGCGCCCGCATAATAAGGTGCTGAAGAAAGAATATGATATAATATATCGCCATATTTATATTTCATATTTTAATATTAAATCTTTCATTAATTTACATTTTAGAACTATTAAACCTTTCAAATTGGCTTTTATTTTTTTGTAAATATTCCACGAGTAATTTTTTTTCTTTTATATTTAAAACATCTTTTAAATCATTAATCGTATTTGTATTAACCACGATAATTTCATTATTATGAAAATTATTTATTTTTTTACTTATTGAAGAAATGCTATCATACATTTCACTATTAGTTAAATAAACAATATCTTTATTTTCATTTGAAATTTTATCTATCACATACATAATTTGCCCTATTATACTTTTATTTGAAGTAATAGTTTCTATCTCTTGATTATTTATTTTAGTTGATATATCAGTTAATAATTTATAAATCATTTTTTCGCTCCTTATAGATATACCATTATTTTATTGCAAATAAGTTAAAACATCTCTCTATTGTTAAAAACATTTCTCTATGATTAAAAATTCAATTCTACTAATAGTAGAATATGCCTTATTATAGATTGAAATTTCATTTTTAAAGTGATAAATTAAAAATATGGAAGAAAATAAATTAAAAATTACTATTGCTAAAAATATTACTTATTATAGAAAAAAAATTGGGTTAACTCAAATCCAACTAGCCGATAAAATTAATTATTCCGATAAGGCTATTTCAAAATGGGAAAGAGGCGAAGCAATACCTGATATTTTTATCTTGATTAAATTATGTGAAATATTTTCTATAACTATTAATGATTTAATTAAAGATTTAGATAAAAAGCATACACCCCAACCAAAAATTAATCACTTATTAATAAGTATATTATCTGTTGTTATCGTTTGGATTGTTGCCGTTTTAGTTTTTGTGATATTAAATTTATGTAATTTAGAAAACAATTTATGGTTAACATTCTTATACGCTGTACCTATTTCGTGTATTGTTCTAGTAGTATTCACTTCTCTATGGGCGAATAAATTAATTAGATTTTTTGCAATTTCAAGTTTAATATGGTCATTATGTATAACATTAGTTATAACATTTAATTTATTTTTTACAGAAAATAATTATTGGACAATCCTTTTAATTGGAATACCAGTTCAATTATTTTTTATCTTTGGTTTTTTGCTAAAAAAGAAGGAGAATTAATATGATAGAAAACAAATTATTAGATTTTATTAACAATAGCCCTACTTGCTTTAATGTCGTTTCTAATTTAGAAAAAGAATTTTTAGATAACGATTATATTAAATTAAAAGAAAATGAAAAGTTTATCCTAGAAAAAGGAAAAAAATATTATATAAAAAGAAATAATAGTTCTTTAATCGCATTTACAATTGGTAAAAACATCAATGAAAATTATTCTTATAAAATTGTTGCTAGCCACACTGATTCTCCATGTTTTAAATTAAAACCAAGATATGAAGGGAAAACTAATATATATAACAAAATTAATATTGAACCATATGGGGGAATGATTAATTCAACTTGGTTAGATCGCCCTTTATCAATCGCTGGAAGAATCATTTATAAAAACAATAATGAAATAACAGAAAAAATTATCAACATTAATAAACCTTGTTTAATGATTCCTAATAAATGTATTCATTTTGTTAGGGATATGAATAATGGACATATTTATAATTATGATAAAGACCTTCAACCATTTTATACTCAAGAAGATTCAATTTCATTATTACAAATAATTGAAAACGAAACAAAAATTAATAAAGATTCAATTATCAACTTTGATTTATTTGCTTATAATTATGAAAAAGGTTATCTATGGGGAAATCAAGATGAATATATTTCTTGTAGTCGTCTTGATGATTTAGAATGCGTTTTCATTAGTAAAGAAAGTTTATTATCTAATACAGATGATTTTAATATTAATGTTGCGTGTTTTTTCAATAATGAAGAAGTTGGTTCTTTATCATATCAAGGTGCAGAATCAGATTTTTTAATTAAAACATTAACAAGGATTAATAACGCTTTATCTTTTGATGATGAAACTTTTAACTGTGCAATAAGTAAATCATTTATTTTATCTTGTGATAACGCTCATGCAGTTCACCCTAATGATGAATCAATAACTGATAGATATAATCAAGTTTTTATGAATAAAGGTATTGTAATTAAATCTAGTGCAAAAGAAAATTATATATCAAATGGTTTATCTTCATCTATAGTTCAAATTATGTGTGAAGAAAGTAATACACCTTATCAATTTTTTGCAAATAGATCTGATATTCCAGGTGGTTCAACATTAGGTAATTTATCTAATAATCAAGTATCAATTCTTGGTTGTGATATTGGATTAAGCCAACTTGCTATGCATTCTTCATTTGAAACTGCTGGAAGTAAAGATATTCAATATCTATATAATTTATTAAATCATTTTTATTCAAACAGTATTCCATATTTTAACGATTAACAAAAGGGGAAATGTAGATGAAAAAATATAAAATTGTGGTTACATATGTAGAAGCGGGTATGGGACATATTGTCAGTGCCGAAGCGATCGCTTCAGCATTAGAAAAATATTATAAAGATGAAGTAGAAATAATTAGATGTAATTTTTTTCATGAACAAAACAATAAAGATATGATTGAACAAGAAAAATTTTTCATTAAATCAGTTAAAGATTCATCTCGTAACAATATAATTCTTTATCTAGGTTTTTTAGTTACTAAATTATTCTCTCAAAAGAGAATGTACAACACTATTTATAGCAAAATTAAAAAACACGGTATTGAATTAATTGAATCATATTCTCCCGATATGGTTGTATCAACACATTTCACTCCTTTACATATCTCTATTTGTGCAAAAAAGAATTTACCAAATATGATTACAACTTGTTATGATCCAGATCCTAATATTCATTCGTGGTGGGATAATAATGCTGATTTATTCGTAGTAAATAATCCAATTGTCTATCAAGATGCGTTAGATAATTATAATTTTACAAAAGATAATCTATATTTAGGAAAATTTATTTCTCGAGATGAAGTTCTTAATTGTTCTTTAAATAAAATTGAAATGAGAAAAAAACATAATTTAAATGAAAATAATTTCACTATTATTATGGCTGATGGAGCGTATGCAAACGCTAAATTAAAATCATTTGCAAAAGCATTTTTAAAAATTAATCGACAATTTACTTTAATTATAATCGCTGGAAAAAATGAAAAAATATATAAATACTTCCAAGAAAAAATAAAAGTTCCTTCAAATATTGATTTAAAAGTTTATAAATATGTTGATAATATATATGAATTATATTCTGCAAGTGATATTTTCATTACCAAAACTGGTCCTAATGCAATTCTTGATAGTGTTCAAGTTTTGACACCTATTATGGGAACATATTATGCTGGTCCAATTGAAAAAGTAACAAAAGAACTATATATTGATGAACATAAAGTTGGTATTTATTGTAAAACTCCAAAACAAGGAATGAACAAGATAATTGAATTTATAGATAATCCAAGTTTATTAAATCCTTATAGAGAAAACTGTCAAAAATTTAAAGAAAAATACACTGGTGGAGAAAAAATAATTGCCGATAGAATAATTGAAGTTTTAAGAGAAAAAAATAAAGAAACAATTTAATAATTAGATGTGAATTTCACATCTTTTTTAATACACTAAATCAATTAATTTATTAATTTCTTCTTGAGTTAATTCTCTATATTCACCTTGTTTTAAATTACCCTTATCTAAAAAAGCAAACTTTTCTCTTTCTAAAGAAACAACAGTAAGCCCATAATGAGCGAACATTCTTTTAACTTGATGATATTTTCCTTGATGAATAGTAACTCTTGCAATATTACTAGATAATATTTCTAATTTCGCAGGTAATAATCTTTCATCATCAAGGATTACCCCTTTTTCAAAATTAATTATCATTTCTTTTTGAATTGGATAATCAGTTTCCACAATATATGTCTTATCAACATGATATTTTGGTAATAAAAGTCTATGAGCAAGCGTTCCATTATTTGTTAATAATAATACTCCTACTGTATCAACATCTAATCTTCCAATAGGAAATGGTTTACAAAAATTATACTCACTTATTAAATCAGTAACTGGTGGATAGTTTCTTTCTGGTAAAGTTGAAGAAACATATCCTTTTGGTTTATTTAATAAAAAATAATAAAATTCTTTATAATTAATCTTTTCATTATCAACATATATTTCATCATTATTTTCATTAATATTAAACTTATCACTTTTAATTAAATGATTATTAACATAAACTCTTCCTTCTTTAATAATCGCTTTAACTTCTTTTCTTGAACCTAACCCAGCGTTAGATAAAAACTTATCTAATCTCATCTACTTTTTCCTTTATGATTTTTGAATTAATCCAATCATTAACCTTATTAGATAACTTATTAGCCATTAAAACCCCTAAACTACCAAATGCTGTTCCTAAACCAGCGCCAGCGATGACATCAGAAAGATAATGAGCACCTAAAACGATTCTACTAAAAGCGATCAAGGCCGCAAGTGGATAAGCCCAAATTCCATATTTTTTATTATAATTAATTAAAACAAACGCCGCGGCAAACGCAATTAATGTATGCCCAGAAGGAAAAGAATTTCCACTTGACATTTTATATCCTATTAATTTAACATACTCAGCAAGAACTTCAATTTGAGTATAAGGTCTTTCTCTCCCAATCCAGTTTTTAATTCCAAATTCCGATAATACCCAACCTAATAAAATTGGAACAAGCGTTAATAATAAATACATATTCACTTTTTTAGTTTTAATAATTTCATATACCACTAAAAAAATCATTAACACAATCCATAATTGTCCCCAAGAAGTAATTTGAGAAAGAATCTTACTTATTTGCCCTAAAAAATCATATTCTGAAGTAATATTTTCATATACCCATATGGAAATCGTTGTATCTAAATACATATTTAATCATCTACCTTTTCTTTTTTTCAGCAATTTTACTTATATAAAATGAAGCAAAACCACCAATAAATAAAAATATAACAGCAAAAATTATTTGTATAATATCTAAATTTTGATAATAACTAGGTACAGCATATATTCCAACAAGAGAAACTAATATAAATGAAAAAATAATATGATATGTCATATTCTTATGATTACTCAATAAATACTTCATTATTTTTGATATTAAATAAAAACCAACAATTATTCCTAATCCAAAACAAACTAACATAAACATAGAAGGCAAAATATAATTATTACCCACTAAAGATAACATATGACTAGAATAATAATCCATTGAAACATCAATACCTATTAACCCACATATTGACTCAAGAAATCCTTTAATTGTATCCATGATAGGATTATAAAAGCCGATAATCATTAACATCATTGATCCAGATATTCCAGGAACAACCAAAGCCGCTGAACCCAAAGCGCCAGCAAAAAACAATAAAAAATAAATCCACCAA
>CAZOAE010000024.1:0-8848 GCA_964577725.1 uncultured Erysipelotrichaceae bacterium
AAATATACGCTCTATTGATTAAGAAATTCATATCATTAAGAACAACTTTATCATTAACATAAATCTTATAAATTAAACCATTATCTTTTAATTCAAATTTTAATACTTTATCTTTATCAATTTCATAAATTAAATTCTTTAATGGCTCTAAAACAATACTTTGTTTACTTATTAATTCATTTTTATAAATACAAGATATATTGCAAGAAACATAATGATAATCTTCTTGTATAGGTAATCTAAATAATTCACCTTTTTGTTTTGCATTAACATCAATATTTATTTCTTCTTGATGATATACTTCACCATCTTTTAATAATTCAATTTTAAATGTATGATTTTTCAATGAAATAAAATCATATCTATTTTCAACATATATAATGTTATTTTCTTGATAATATTTCACTGGTACATAACACTCTCTTAATTCATACATCATTGGTCCATATTTACGATCAACATCAACTAAACCATCAATACAAAATTCACCATCATGCATAGATTCTTTAAAATCACCACCATAGCATTCTTTTTTGTTGATTGTAATTGAATGATTTATCCATTCCCAAACAAATACTCCAAAGAAACTATCTATTGACCAAAAAGCATTTAAGTAATCAATAAATTCCCCTAATGAATTTCCCATTGCGTGAGCAAACTCGCATAAAATAAATGGTTTATCCATATTTTTAGGTTCATCATAACAATATTCAATAGATGGATACATTCTTGAATACATATCTAATATATGTTCATTAAAGAAACCTTTTCCATCAATATTGCGATACGCTCCTTCATAATGTAATGGTCGATTATCTATCTTTTTAATTTCTTTTCCTAATTTTGTAATTACTTGAGAAAATCCAGATTCATTTCCTAATGAGAAAATAACAACAGAACAATGATTTTGATTAATTATTACATTTGATAATTCTCTTTCTAGTAACTGTTCATAGAAATCTTTACTTGATATGACTTCGTCCCATTTACTCATATCATATCCATTTTCTTGTCTTACTGTTCCGTGTGTTTCAACATCTGCTTCTGAAATTAAGTATATTCCATATTTATCACATAATTCATATAGATATGGATCTGCTGGATAATGAGATGTTCTTATCGCATTAATATTAAATTTTTTCATTAATTTAATATCTTTTTCCATTAATGATTTTGTTTCTCCATATCCATTTTTAGAAAATGAATGTCGGTTTACACCTTTTAATTTAACTATTTGATTATTAATTAAGAACAAATTATCTTTTATTTCAATTTTTCTTATACCAACTTTTTGAATAATTGTTTCTCCATTACAATTAATAATCATATTATACAAATTTGGTTCTTCAGCATTCCAAAGTTTTGGATTATTAACAATAAAAGTTAAATCATTTCCTTTTTTTGTTTCTTTATTAAATCTTACTTCAACTTCTTTTGATGCTTTAATATTTACAATACCTTTTCCATCAACTATATCAGTTTCTATTTTAAAGTTTTCTAAATAATTTGGTTTTCTTTTTACTAAATAAATAGATCTAAATATTCCCGATAACCTTATTTTATCTTGATCTTCTAAATATGAAGAAGGAGTAAATTTTAAAACTACTAATCTAATTTCATTATCACCATTAACTAAATACTTTTTAATATCAAATTTTTGAACACAATGTGAAATATTAGAAAACCCAACAAACTCTTTATTGATAAATAGATAATAAGCATTATCAACACCTTCTATTTGTAAAATAAATTCATTTTCATCAAGAACAATATTTTCATTATGAACAAATACTTGTGCAGATGTATTCTTTAAAATATAAGGTGGACAATATGGAAATAAATATCTATCATTGGTATACACTGGACTATTAAATCCATGTAATTCACCCATATATGGAGTTATTACTTCTTTATTAGGATTTTCATTTAACGCTTTATCAAGCGAAAAACTTTCTTGATATAAATATCTCCAATTCTTAATTTCTTTTTTATATCCATCTTTTACATCAAAATAATTTGAAAATGGTAATGCGCCAATTGACTTTGTTGCTTTTTTATATAAATCTTTAATCATAATTTTTACCTAACATATCATTAAATTTCTTTAATAATTTAACATTAATTTTTTCTTTTCTATTACTTGATACAATTCCATTTAATTCAGGAAAAACATCATTATATTGAGTATAACAAACACCCCTTATAAAAGGTAAAGCTGCTAAAGAAAAATACATAAGTTCTAATCTAAATATATAATCATCAACATTCTTACTTGCTTCTCCATAACACCAAGCATTCTTAATATCATCACTATTTAATCCATATCCACCAAACTCTGAAAGAATTAATGGTTGATTATGATACTTATAATCTCCAGCATATATTTTATAATTTGCTTGATTAGATAAAGCATTACCTTCTTTTAATAAAATTTGATATTGTTCTTCTTCAAATTTTTTTAAAACATTACCATTTGCTTCATAATTATGAATAGTACATAAATCACTAATAGTATGTTCCCACCCATCATTAGTGCTTATAAATAATTCTGGATATAACTCTTTATAATGGTTATAACATTTAATAGTAAATTCTTGAATATATTTATCATTATTTACTTTATTAATTCCCCAAGATTCATTAAATAAAATCAAAGAAAATATTGAAGGGTGATTTATATTATCTTTAACAATACGATCTACTTCTTGAAGATAATTTTCTTCATATTCTTGAGAAAAACTCTTACTAGAAGGAATTTCTAATGTACAATACATACCATAAAAATCACTAAGAAACATAAATAAAGGAGTTTCTACTTTTTGATGTATTCTAATAAAATTAAATCCCGCTTTTTTTAATAAAGAAAAATCTTTTTTAAAACTTTCTTCATCTCCAGTATAGAAACCTTTATCATAATAACCCTGATATAATATTCCTTTTAAATAAATATCTTCATTATTAAGATAAATATGTCCATTTCTTGTTTCAAAATCTCTAAAACCGACATATGTATAAATTCGATCTAAAACACTATCTTCTTCATCAATAATTGTTAATACTAAATCATAAAGATTTGGATTTTCTTGTGACCAAGCATTAATATTCATTACATCAAGAACCTTATTAAATTTATTATCTGTAATATCAAATTCTTGTGATAATAAGCATTTATTTTCAAAAATTAATTCAACTTTTAAACGCTTATTTTCACATTCATCAAAATCAATATCAAGACTTAAATTTTTATTTAGGTATGATGCTTTTGCTCGATATGAAGATATATGACTTGAATTATAAAACTCTAAATAAAGAGATTTATAAATTCCAGTTACACATTCATAGAAACAACCTTCTACTTTATCAGTAGTTTGTTTACCACGAATAATATCTTCTTTTTTATAATCTTTAACTTGAAAAACAATAGAGTTATCACCTAAAGAAAGATATTTTCCAATACTAAATCTTGATATATCATAACCACCTTTATGAGAGCCAACATTATGACCATTCACATAAAGAGTAAATTCATAATCACACCCTAAAATAACTAAATCCATTTTTTCATATAATTTAGTAATAACAACCTTTTTATGATACCAAACTATATCATTATCTTTTGTTGGTATTGATAATCCTTTATCCGCTTGATAAGTATATGGAACTTCAATTTTTAATGAATTCTTAGGAAAATCTTTAAAATACTTTTCTTCAATTCCTTTATTATCTTCATCAAATATAAAATTCCAAATACCATCTAATATTTCAAAATCTTTTCTTGCAAATTGGGGATTAGGATGATGTAATTTATAAGATTTTGTATAATACATTAAATTTTCCTTTCGTATATAGTATCAAATAAATGTATTTTATCTAAATTTAATTCAAATTTAATCTTCTTATTCTTTTCTAATTTAGTAGAAGAATCTGTCTTAAACATTAAATTAGTTTTATTAAATGTTGTATATACGTGATATTCATCATTAATTAATTCAAAAGTATCAATTATACTTTCAAGTTTTCCATTTCCAACCGCAATATCTTCTGGTCTAATACCTAATTTCAATGGGAATAAATTACTATGCAACATTTCTTCAATTTTATTAATTTTTGCTTCAACAATTCTTGTTTCATCTTCAAGCAATAAACCTTCAAATTTTTCATTTAAAGAAGCAAAATATTCTTTTTCTTCTTGTAATTTTTCTTCATAGAACGATCTTATCTTTTTATTTGTTGCTTTACTTTCACATAGTTTTTTATCACCTAAGAATAAAATACCATTATCCATTCTAGCATCTAAAATATTCATACTAGGTGAACCAATAAATGTTGCTACAAATAAGCAATTAGGATTATCATAAACTTCTTTTGGAGTTCCTATTTGCATAATTCTACCTTTATCCATAACAACAAGTCTATCAGACATTGTCATTGCTTCAACTTGGTCGTGAGTAACATAAATTGTTGTAGCGTTTAATAATCTATGTAATTTTAAAATTTCACTACGCATTGAAACTCTTAATTTTGCATCAAGATTACTTAATGGTTCATCCATTAATAATAACTTAGCATCAGAAACAATAACTCTACCTAATGCAACTCTTTGACATTGTCCACCAGATAATTGACCTGGTTTACGATTTAATAATTCACTTAAATCAAGAATTGATGCTGCCTTATTAATTTTTTCATCAATTTCTTTTTTAGTTAATTTTCTTTTAGTCATTAAAGGAATTTCGTGAGTTCTATATTCTTCAATATCGTGATCAATTTTTTGAATATCAGTTTCATTAGTAGGATCATTTTTTAAAATCCACGCTTTTTCTTTTTCAAGTTTAGCAATACTTTCTTCATCAATACCAATAATTTGCTTTCCTTCTTTATCAATTTTAGGCGCTAGTACTTTCTTTATTTTCAAACCATAAGCCATATTTTCATATACACTTAAATGTGGAAATAAAGCATAGTTTTGGAAGCACATTGATACTCCCCTTTCACTAGGTGGTAATTCGTTAGATAAAACTCCATCAATATATAATCCACCCGCTGTAATATCTTCAAGTCCACATACCATTCTTAAAGTTGTAGACTTACCACAGCCAGATGAACCAACAAAGACAATAAATTCCCCTTTTTTAATTTCCAAATCAAAATCAATTACTGAGTGAACCCCATTTGGATATATTTTTTGAATATTCTTTAATGCAACATAAACATCTTCATTAGGAACATACTCTAATTGCAATTCATTTTGTTTTTTAACAAGTTGCTTATCATATTCCATACGCAACTCTTTTAATTTTTTATTTAATTTTTCTTCTGGACTCAATTTTTTAAATAACATTATGTAATACCTCCATTAACGCTTCGACACTACTATTCAATGCACCACTTTCTTTCGCAGCAACAGCAACATAAATAATCATTGCTAAAATAATAATTATAATAAGTGCAATCCATAAATATGCTATAATTCTATTTTTTAACATAATCTTCTATCCTTTTATTCCATCACTAACATCTGTTTGAACAAATGCTTTATTCATAAATATAAACATAATAATAACTGGTAATGAACTAATGAAAGCAGAAGCCATTAAAAATGGAATACCCGTTGTACCATTCGCTGATCCAGTTCCACTTAATGCTTGAATTGCTACTTGAACAGTTCTTTTTTGTGGACTTGTTAAATAAATTGATGGTCCAAAGAAATCATTATATATTCCAACAAACCAAAATAACATTTGAGCAACAATCGCTGGTTTTACTAATGGTAAAGCCACTTTATAATATGTTTTAAAGAAACTTGCCCCTTCAACTCTACTTTCTTCAATTAAAGAAGTAGGGATTGCATTCTTCATTGATGTAATTAAAAATAACATCATACCAGTATTACCAAACCAACCTGGAATAATTAAAGGCCATAAAGAACCAACTAATCCTAAACTCTTAAATGCAGTGTATTGTGGAAGCATAACAGCGGCATAAGGAATCATCATTGATGATAATAAAATGATTAAAATAACATTTTTACCCCTAAATTTCATCTTAGCAAAAGCAAAAGCCGCTAGAGAAGAAAAGAATGTTCCAATAGGTATAACCGCTATTTCAATAATTAAAGTATTTTTTAAAGAAGAAAGAAAATCAAATGTTCTTTTTGTATATGTTTCATTTCCCCTAAAAACATCTAAAAAGTTACTCCAAACTGGATTCTTTGGAAAAAAATCTTGTAAGATTGTTGTAGATAACATTTCTTGTGGTGTTTTTAAAGCAGTGATTATCATATAAAAATATGGGAAAATCATTGTGAAAACGCCAATCAAAACTAAGATAAGACTAAATATATATAATGTTTTGTCTTTTGCTTTATTAATATTAGATTGTCTAGCAATAACACTTTCTTTATATGTCATTTTGTTGCCTCCTTAAACATTGCAGAGTTTTTAAATAACACAATAGTGATGAGTAAAACTACAATTGCTAATAAAATAGATGCTGCAGATGCTAAACCATATTTTGATTGATTAATTCCATATTCCCAAATGAAATAAACAATTGTTCTTGCACCTTTCATACCACCACCAAAGACAGTTGAATCAGCGTAAGATTGTAATCCACCAATAATACCAGTAACAATTAAATAAAATGTTGTTGGTTGAGCCATTGGTAAAGTAATATCAACAAATTGTTGCCATTTAGAAGCACCTTGAATTTTACTTGCTTCATAATATGATTCTGGAATGTTATTTAAGCCAGCAAGATATAAAATCATTGTTCCACCAATACCAGCCCAAACATTCTTAATAATAATTGCTATTTTAACTAACCAAACATCATCAGCAATCCAGTCTAAATCAATATTAAAAATATTATTAATTAAACCAGTATCACCATTTCTAAATAAATCTCTAAATACCAACATAATAGCAATTGAACTAGTAACCGCTGGTAAATAATAAATAATCATTAATAATGTTCTATTTTTTGCTAATCTTTTTAAATAAACCGCAAGTGCTAAACCAATAAATACCCCAATTGGAATAGACGCTAACATCAATATTGTATTGATAACCCCATTAATAAAATTATCTTTGTAGGTAGGATTAGTAAATAAATCAGCATAATTTTTCAATCCAACCCAACTTGCTTGTGATATTCCTTTAATTGGATTGAAATTTGTAAACGACATATAAAAGGAAAAGCATAATGCTGAAAAAGTAAATAATATAAACCCAATTACTGGTACAAGAATAAACAAATAAGCACAAAGTTCTTCCTTTTTGCTCGCACTCATTTGTTTTTTCTTTCTAAAACTTTGATATTGTAAATCTAATGTTTCCATAATTATTCAAGTTCTGCGTGAATTTCAGTTAATTGTTGTTGGAAACTATCTGCATACGCTTCAATTACTTCTTTTGCAGTTTTCTTTCCTTGCCATACTGGATTAAATTGATCCATTAAATTATCATAAGCAGTTTTAGAATAAGTATAATAATACGCTCTACTTTTTCCAGTCATTGTAGAAGTAGTTTTAACTGCATCAACAAATACTGATTTACTTTCTGGATAAACCTTTTTACCAGTTAAACCAACATTATTAACCCAATCATTTTCAGCCATAGATTGAATATTAGGCATTGCTTGACCAATTTCATAATTCATTCTAGCACTTTTTTCTGAACACGCTAACCATTTTGCTAATAATACAGCCGCTGGTTTATTTTTAGAAGAATTAGAAACACTATATGCAACTGTACCAATTGTAGTGGTTGATTTTGAACCTTCTGCATCGCCCTTTGGAACTGGCATAATATCAAATTCAAATGAAACACCGTCCCAGAAAGTTGCCATATCCCAAGGTCCCATCCAAGAGAATAAACATTCTTGTGTTGCAAAACTTGTTAAAGCAGATGTTGTTCCAGCAGAAGCATAGTCTTTTGCTAAACCAGTATTTGATAAATCCGCAACAAATTGAATTGCATCAATAAAGTTTTGATCAGTAATCGCAGATGTAGTCGCAGAATCATTAGTATAGAAATTAGCATTATTTGAATAAACTGCACATTGACAATCATAATATGTAATTGGTGCTTTTATTGTTGCTTTTTCATAACTTAAACCTTTAAATTTTGATAAATAATTTTTAAATTCAGTAAATGTCATAGGTTCAGTTTTTGAAGGTAAACTAACATCTAAGTTATATTTACTAATTAAGTTTTGCATTAATGTTTTATTATAAACAATTGCAGATGGACCTAAATCCTTAGGTAAACCATATATTTTATCTCCAGTACCAACAGTTTTAGTTTTTTCATCATATCTAAAAATGTCAATTGATGCTGGCCACATCTTGTTAATTTCTTCTTCAGACAAGTAAGAACTTAAATCAAGTAATTTACCAGAATCAGACCATTTAATATAATCCCAATCTGGAACATAGAATACATCTGGTAAATCATCAGCCATATTAACTAAGTTATTAGAATAAGTTGTCGTATCACTAATCGCATTATAATAAACTGTAACATTTGGATAAATTGCCATAAACTCATCAATAAGATCAGCAAAGTTTTCTTGTTCAGCAGTTCCACCCCAACCTAAGAAATCAAGTTCATAGTTAACATTAGGATCAAATTCGCCATTACCATTATTATCAACTGGTCCCTCACCACAAGACGCTAATAAAGGTAATATTAATGCACATAATAATAAATAATTTTTTTTCATACAAAAAATCTCCTTCGTGAGTTAAATTATAAAATATTTAAAAAAGTTAATTAATATTTAATTTATTTATATTATATAATTTTTATATCTTAAAAAAAGTATATACAAACATTAAAAAAGCGTT
>CAZOAE010000025.1:0-1132 GCA_964577725.1 uncultured Erysipelotrichaceae bacterium
CTCAACACAATTTATCAATTAATATAATTTTCTTAATTTAAAGCAAAACAAAACTCTATAAAACTTAAAATTTATATAATTTAAAACTACATATACCTGCCTTTTTTTACCAAAAATGATAAAAATATCTATTTTTTTGTATAAAAGTGTTTAAATCGAATAAAAAATATTTTTATAATATATAAAAGGATAAAAGAAATGAACTTACACGAATCAGCAGAAGATTACTTAGAAAGAATTTTAATGCTAACTCAAAAAAATGGTAAAGTAAAATCAATTGATATCGCTGAAGATATGAATTTTTCTAAAGCAAGCGTATCAATCGCAATGAAAAAATTAAAAGAAAAAAATTATATCATTGTTGAAAATGGATATATTCTTTTAACAAATGAAGGATATGCTATCGCTAACGAAGTACTTGAGCGACATAAAATTATTTCTTCATTATTAATCAAACTAGGTGTAGATGAAAAAATAGCGCTAGAAGATGCTTGTAAAATTGAACATAATCTTTCTAAACAATCTTATAAAGCAATTAAACAATTATATGAAAAAATAAAAGATTAATTTTATTTCATATCATATGGCCACGCAACTAAATCAATACCTTTAAACCCAAAGTTATATGATTTACTACCATGATATGGTAATTGAACGGCAATAACTTCTAAATATGCAACATTAGTCGCTGGATACATATATAATCGTATCATTTTATTTTGACTATTTTCTTCTGGAAATTTATTTTCTAAAACTTCTATTTTACTAACTTCATTTCCATTTTCATCAAAACCAGTTACTTCTAAAATTGGTTTATTCTTTTCGATATTAGTTTTTTGGTTATGGTGCATTTCTCCAATTTGTAATCTAACTTCTAATTTTTTATCGCTAACAAACATTCCAGTTTGAAATCCTTGTTTTGCTTCATTATGAGATGTAATTTTTAATTCACCACTTGCATAGTACTCGCCTTTATATTGATATCCCCATATTGGTCTAAAATAATCAGGCATTCCATTATTAAATTCAAATTCAGTCGCAGTTTTACTTAAAACTATTTTATTATCTTTATTTAAAGGTGTAGGACTATCTTTTCTATAATTTGAAGATGTTTCTAATGTTGAATTAGATG
>CAZOAE010000025.1:1232-8595 GCA_964577725.1 uncultured Erysipelotrichaceae bacterium
GGTGTAGGACTATCTTTTCTATAATTTGAAGATGTTTCTAATGTTGAATTAGATGAACTAAATGAATTTGTTTGTTCAAAAGAACTTAAAGTATTACTAGATGCACTAGAAGATAAAAGATTATCATTTGTAGTTTCTACTACACCACTACAAGAGAATAATAAAATTAATGAACAAATAATTAAAAAACTTCTTTTCATATCATATATACCTAATTTTCAAAAAAATTTCTTTTTTTAAATCCCGCCGTTAAAAATCTAGTAAACGCTCTAAAATTAGTTAACCACATAATTCTAGCGTTATTCTTTTTATTTTTTATCATTCTAGGAACACAATAATTAACAATTGTTTCAGGATAATCTCCTAAAATATTATATACTTTCTTTGTTTTTTCTGGTAATTCGATATGAGTACTACCACCATTCGCAGTCTTAATAAAATCAGTAATCATAATACCTGGAGTTAAGCGACAAATTTTTATTTTACCATTAGTTAATTCTTGAGATTCTTTTGCTAATGCCAAAGTAAAATAAGTAACCGCTCTTTTGGTCGTGCCATATATAGATAATCCCATCATTGTCGCATCATTTGAGCCATATCCTTCTACATTATAGATTTGACCAAAACCTTGTTCTTTCATTTTACTAAAAGCAATTTTAGAGCCATATATTGTTCCTTTTAAATCAATATCTAACATAAAATCGATTTCTTGTTGAGTTAATTCAAAAATAGGTTTATCTGGCTGATTAACACCAGCATTATTGATCCAAATATCAACAGTATTAAAATTTATTTTTGCAAAATCAAATAATTCTTCAAGTTGTTTATGACTAGTAACATCACATTTTTTCATAATAACTTTACATTTTTCATTATTTATTTCATTAATTAATTCATATGCTTTTTTTAAATTTTCTTCATTAATATCCGATAAACAAACATCATACCCTAATGACTTAAATTTTTTTGCTAATTCAAAACCAAATCCCCTTGCCGAACCAGTAATTACAACTGAACCCATAGTATTTTTCTCCTTTAATATCTTAATATAAGTATATCACTATCTAGTAATTAATTTCTACAATCATATTAATTGAAAAAGAAATCAAAAAAGAATATTATATCTTAAAGAGGACTTAAAAATGATTAATGTTTTATTCGCAGGTAATAGTAAAGTCTTTGATGGTTTTCTAACTTGTATTTTATCTATTTTTAAAAGAACTAAGATAGATGACACATATACATTTTATATTTTAACAATGGATTTAACTAGAAAAAATAATGACTATACATCTATTAGTGATGAAGAAATTAATTTTTTAGATAAAATAAGTAAAAAATATAACTCAAATAATCAAGTAATAAAAATAGATGTTACTAGTTTATATGATGAACATTTTGCTTATTGTCCTAATGAAAATGCGTATTGTTCTCCATATACATTATTAAGATTACTCGCAGATATTTTACCTTTACCAGATAAAATACTCTATTTAGACGCTGATATTTTATTTAATGATGATATACATAAACTATACGATATAGATATTAATGAATATGAATACGCAGCAGCACGTGATTTCTATGGAAGAATGTTAGTAAACCCTAATTATATAAACGCTGGAGTTCTTCTTTTAAATCTAAAAAAAATAAGAGAAACTAATTTATTAATTAAAGCGAGAAAACTAATTCAAACTAAAAAACTACACTGTGCTGATCAAAGTGCAATTATCCGTTCCACTAAATCAAGAAAAATAATTTCTCAAAGATTTAACGACCAACGATTTGTTTATAAAAATACAGTTGTAAGACATTTTTGTCAAAAGTTTTCATTTTTTCCATATCCACATTACGAAAGAGTTAAACAATGGGATATATTTAAAATCCATAGTAAACTTCATTATTATCAATTTGATGATATTCTCTATGAATATGTATATTTGAAAAAAGAATTTGAATTACACCAATTACAAAACTAATAAAAAATAGAAGACTTTAACACCTTCTATTTTTTAAAATAATTAATTAATTCTTCTTTCATTTTTTTAATTTTATTATTAGATACATCATTAGAAAACTTACTTTCAAATTCATTTTTTATTTTCTTTTCTTTTTCTAAAAATAAATCATTATCAAAATCTTTATCTTTTA
The DNA here is from genome assembly GCA_964577725.1 of uncultured Erysipelotrichaceae bacterium. Taxonomy (GTDB): domain Bacteria; phylum Bacillota_I; class Bacilli_A; order RFN20; family CAG-449; genus CAG-449. The sequence goes on from CAZOAE010000025.1 coordinate 3,384, forward strand.
CTTTTTCACTTATCTTATCAATTATATCATCAATCTTTCCCATATTTTGTTTCATTGAATTTATCATAAATTCTTTATATGTTTCTAATGAATCAAGTTTTTTATTAATTGATTCTTCTTTTTCTTGATAGTTAAAATCATCATCAACTCTATATTTAATTAAATCAATTTTTTCTTCAATTAATTCATTATATATCATTTGATATGAAGAATTTTGATTAACAAAAGAATTATAATATGTATTCAAATATTTATTAATTCGACTTCTTAAAATGTCTAATTCATTTTTAATTGGATCATTTCCTTTATCATTAATCGTTTCATAATAAGCAAATTTTTGATGATAAAAATAATATTCAGCACTATAATCTTCTAAACCTTCATTTAAAATATTGTTTTCAAATAAATAATAATCTTCAAGATACTTATAAAACTCTAAGAAGTCATTACCATTATATTCTTCACATTTCCTAGAAGGTAAAAAACTATTATTTACTTTATCAATTTCAAAATTATCATAACTAACTGAAGAAACAATAATATCATCTTTAAAAGTAATTGATTCATTAGAAAAATAATCACTAATAGAATCTTTTAATTCATCTACTTGATATTCATCTTCTGTATAAACATTTAATTTAAAATGATTATATTTTTCATCTAACAAATATCCACATTTCTTTTCTTTTTCAAAAATTGTTTCAAGAACATTTTCATAAGATTTATTAATTAAATCTTCTTCAGCAATAATCATTTTTCCTTCTAAATTACTGCCATAAATAGAAGAAACATTACCTTCATCATCAGTTGTAAAAACAATTAAGGGGGTAGAATCAATTTGAACAATTGAATTTTTAATTCTTTTAGAAATAGGGGAAATAACATTTTTACTTGATGAAGAAGGTAAATTTATCGATAAAACAACAATAAAAACTGTTGCTAAACCAATTAAACTAGTTGCATATAAAAAACGAGAAAAACCTTTATTTGAATGTTTTTTCTTTTCAAAAAATGAAGTCCTATTTTTTATTTGTTGTAATTGACTTTGATGTTCAAAAGACTTCAAATAATAATCTTTAATTTCATCTTCGATTCTTTTCATACTTTTTCAGCCTCTTTATATGCTTTTTTCACTTTTTCAATCGCTTTATAATAATGAGATTGAACTTCGCCAATAGTCATTTTTTTATCTTCCGCAATTTCTTTAAATTTAAAATCATAAACAATTTTCATAATAACAATATCTGCTTCTAAACTTGTTAATAAGCCACGCAGTTCTATTATTAATTTATTTTCTTCTTCATCTTTATTTAAACTAGCGTAAGAATCAAAACTTAAATCATCATTAATTAAAGTAACTTCTTTATTTTTAACTCTTGTAACATAGTTTTTACTTAAATTTCTAGCAATTTGCATTATATATTGTTTAAAATGACCATTTTCTTCATAACTATCAAGTGAAGTTAATAATTTAATGAAAGTGTCTTGTGTTAAATCTTCACTTGCTTCTTTATTTAAAGTTATAGAATAACAAATGTAATACACTAAACCTTCAAATTCATAGTATATTTTATTAAAGACACTTTCATCTCCACTTTTTAATTTATCAATAATTCTTTTGGTGATAATCATAATTACATACTATATTATCACTTTCAACTTTTTTTATAAATAATTGAATCAACTACTTATTTGGTTTTTCACCAAATTTATCTTCGTTATCATCTTTATCGTTATGATGTGGTTTATCATTATGTCCATGATGTTCATCTTTTCCACCATGATATCCAAAATCATAGTCTTCATCATATCCTTTGTAATCATTGAAGTGTTCATAATTTTTACCAAATGATTTATATTCTAAAATTTCTTCTTCTGTTAATTTATCACTAACTTGATCATTATATGAGAAATTAATATTAACTAAATATCTATATAAATCAATATTTATCTTATATTCATTATCATCAATAAAATCTTCTAATTCATCTTCTCTATCATCAAAATAGTCTTCTTCATCTTCTAAATAGAAATCATCATCAAATATAATATCATCTTTTTGTTTTGATTTATCAAAAGTAATAGATGTAAATGCTTTTAATTCAGTATCAAAAACCATTGTTGCAATACCATCATCATAATCAAATTCAACAGTAACTGATTTATCGGTGACATCAGTAATTTTTACACTTTCATTTGTTAACAATTGATCAACTAAGGCATTATTATCATCTCTTGAAGTTGGATCAAGCATTGAATTAATTGACATTAATAAGAAGTAATCAGAATATTCTTTATAAATTCTTTTCAAATTAATATCGTGACTTGTTTTTCTACTTTCTTTAATTCCAAATGAATTACTTATTGTTTGATCAATATATAATTTTTCATCTTGATAAATAATATTAATTGATTGTTCTCCTTCAACTTCACCAAAAAAGAAAGTAGTATCAACATAATGATGAGTTAAATTTAATTCCATAAAAATATCACCATTATCATTAACATAAGTTAATGAATATGCTTGTTTTTCACTAGAATTAATTATTTGATATTCCCCAACAGATGCTTGCAAAGCATAATCTATCATGTAATCAATATGATAAGAAGTTATTGTTGTTTCTTCTGGAGTATTTTCTTCTATTTCTTCACTACTTGAATTACTTTCTCCATTTGTATCTTGTCCTTCTTCAACATCAGTTATTTCTTCATCTTCACCATTAAATTCTTCTAAATCTTCTGTGGTATCTAAAGAATCGTTATATAATTCTTTAACATCTTGCTTAGTTTCTACTTTATCAACAATTCCTTCTTCATAATTTCCATTACTTGAAGGAACAATCCCAGAACAACTTGCAAGCATAAATGCTGATAATGTAAATAATAAATTTCTTTTTTTCATTTTTCTTTCTCCCATCTTTTCAATATACATAACACGAAAAAATAAAAATTTATTTTAAAAATATAATTTTTTTGAAAAAAATAAAAACTTTTACTTTTAATAATATTGATATACAATTAAAATACATAAAAATGTTTACGAAAGGAGAAGCAAAATGTTTCATATTTTAGTAATAGATGATGATAAACATATCCGCTATATGTTAAAAGAATTACTCGAAATCGAAGGATATACCGTTTTCACATCACAAGATGGCGAAGATGCTTTAAATATTGTTTTTGAAAAACACATTGATTTAATTATTGTTGATATAATGATGCCTAAATTAGATGGCTATAATTTCACTAAAGAAGTAAGAAAATTAAATATTAATTTGCCTATTTTAATGATTTCAGCAAAACAATTACCAGAAGATCGTAAATTAGGATTCTTATCTGGCATTGATGATTTTATGTCAAAACCATTAGATAGCGAAGAATTACTTTTACATATAAAAGCTCTTTTAAGAAGAACTAATTTAAATAATGAAAAAATAATTGAAATTGGGAAAGTAAAATTAGATTATAACTCCTATACTGTTAGCCGTGAAAATGAATCATATGAATTACCACAGAAAGAATTTCAATTACTTTTTAAACTACTATCTTTCCCAAATAAAATCTTTACTAGAATTCAATTAATGGACGAAATTTGGGGATTAGATTGTGAAACAAGTACCGACACATTAACTGTTCATATTGCAAGATTAAGAAAAAGATTTGAACATTGGAATGAATTTGATATTGAATCAATTCGTGGATTAGGTTATAAGGCAGTTAAAAATGAAGAAAAAGAATAAAAATTTTACCCTTGCTTTTATATTTATTGTCGCTATTATTTTAACTATTACTATTGTTTTATTAATGGTAACTAATTATATATTTTTATACTTAAATTTAGATGCTATCGCAGATGAAGATTTTGAAGTCTTAATTTATTTTATTACCGTTATTGTTTCTAGTTTAGTAATTGGAATTGGTTTATCATTTATTGCAAGTAGATTTTTTATTAACCCAATTAATAAATTAGTTAATGGTTTACAAGATTTATCAAATGGACTTTATTCTATAAGACTTTCCTTTGGTAAATATACTTTTATGAAAGATTTATCAGATAACTTTAACACACTAGCAAAAGAATTAGAAAATAACGAGTTTATTCACAATGATTTTATAAACAATTTTTCACATGAATTTAAAACTCCTATTTCATCAATAACTGGATTAATTAGTTTATTAAAAAAGAAAAATTTACCAGAAGAAAAAAAACAAGAATACTTGTCTATTATTGAAGAAGAAGCAGAAAGATTATTAACTTTAACATCTAACATTTTAATGTTATCTAAAGTAGATAATAAAAATATTTTAAGCAATATTGAAAAATATAATTTATCAGAGCAAATTAGAAATTGTATTGTTCTTTATGAAAAAAAATGGGATAAAAAAAGATTAAACCTTTGTTTAGATTTTGATGAATTTTATATATCTGGAGATGAATATTTATTAAAACAAGTTTGGTTAAATTTAATTGATAATGCGATTAAATTTGCTGACAAAAAAACTGATTTAAAAATTTCAATTAATAAAGAAAACAATTATCTTGTTGTATATATTGAAAATATTGGTGTTGAAATAAAAGAAGAAGAAAAAGAAAAAATATTTAATAAATTTTATCAAAGTGATTCATCACATTCTAAAGAAGGAAATGGAATTGGATTATCTATTGTTAAAAGTATTGTAGAACTTCATAAAGGTAATATTTCTGTTGAATCTAAAGATAAACACACAATATTCAAAGTAAAATTACCTTTATAATTAATATTCAGTTAAGGTTTATTTGATACAATCTTAAGGGCTTGAGTAATAACTCAATGTGGAGGTTTTTATGTTAAAAAGTGCATATCAAAAAATTGATGGCAACTTGTTTAAATTAATGGTTAATAATGGTGCTTCTTGTTTAAAAGAAAACATTGAAATTGTTAATAACTTAAATGTATTTCCAATTCCAGATGGTGATACTGGTGAAAATATGTTTCTTACCCTTAAAGGTGGAGTTGATTCAATAATTAATAATAATGATAATTCATTATCTAATGTTTCATCTATCGTAGCAAATGGTATGCTACTTGGAGCAAGGGGAAATTCTGGAGTAATTTTATCGCAATTATTTTATGGATTATCTCTTGGTTTAAAAGGATTAAATGAAGCAACATTAGAGCAATTTATTAATGCTTTAAATGTTGGTGTTAAACAAGCATATTCTGCGGTTAAA
>CAZOAE010000026.1:0-8507 GCA_964577725.1 uncultured Erysipelotrichaceae bacterium
AAATGAGAGGGTGCCAAGTAAAGTCTTCTTTACTTGGCACTTCATTATGAAAAAGTTCACTAATAATTTATTAAAAGGAAAAGGAAAATCTCTTTTGTTGATTTTAGTATAAAAAAAAGATTTGTCCAAACAATGTTGTGATAATTAACATTGTTTAAAATAAATGTGAACAAATTGTGAACAAAAGAAATAAAAATTAGTATTCTCTCATCTTTTCAGGTTCGGGATAATCCGTGCCGAAACATTCTACGGTAACTGTCTGCATTTTCTGGTCATTAAGGGGACGGTCACTATAATCGGTAGGAACTTCTGCGATTTTGTTGATGATTTCCATACCTTCTGTAATTTTTCCAAAAGCAGCGTAATCACCGTCCAAATGAGGAGAGTTTTTGTGCATAATAAAAAACTGACTTCCGGCAGAATCGGGGAACATACTTCTTGCCATAGAAAGAACGCCTTCTGTATGTTTCAGACTGTTTTTAAAACCATTGGATGCAAATTCTCCTTTAATGCAATATCCCGGGCCACCCATTCCCGTACCCTGAGGGTCGCCGCCCTGAATCATAAAACCGTGGATAACACGGTGAAAAATCAGACCGTTATAAAAGCCCTTTTTGATAAGTGAAATAAAGTTGTTTACTGATTGCGGTGCAATATCCGGATATAACTCTGCCTTAAATACGTCACCGTTTTCCATTGTAAATGTAACAATAGGATTTTGTGCCATAGTATACTTTCCTTTCTGAACTATTTGTTTTACAATGATTGTAGCACAAAATTATGGAATGAAAAAGGAAATATCAAATGCTTAGGCGATTAATTTTTTTGGTTTCAGATGAAATAAAACTGCCTGTCTATGAAAAAGAAGAGATATCTATTCTTCGTGTGGACATCAAAGATATGGAAAAAAACAGGGAAAATGAAGTCCTTTTGATGGATGATAAAGAGGAGGGGACACTCTATATCTGTGATAAGGGAAGCCTGGCTAAAAAACTGCATGACCATGGAAAATATGTGGTTGCACTGCTTACGGATAAAAACAAAAATGAGGATTTTTCTTTTTGCAGTTATGCAATACAGGACGCAGCAGAGTGTGAACCTGATTTTTTTGAAAGGGTTTTGAGACGGTTTGGAAAAAAAGCGTGGAATATTTTGGAAACAAAAAGATGTCTGATACGGGAGAGTGTCATTGAGGACGTGGATGCTTTCTATGAACTTTATAAGGATGAGGATATTACACGGTATATGGAACCCTTGTATGAAAGCCGGGAAGAAGAAATTGCTTATTTAACTGATTCAATGCTTCATTCGGGTAATATTATTAATCTTGATTCTATTAATGGAATAAAAATTGATAAGCATTCTACTGGTGGTGTTGGAGATAAAACATCATTAGTTTTAGGTCCTTTAGTAAGTGCGTGTGGTGTTAAAGTTGCTAAAATGTCTGGAAGGGGATTAGGACATACTGGTGGTACATTAGATAAGTTAGAATCTATTAAAGGATTATCTATTAGTGTTAGTGAAGATAATTTTATTAAACAAGTTAATGAAATAGGAATTGCAATTATTGGACAAACAAATGATTTAGTGCCAGCAGATAAAAAATTATACGCATTAAGAGATGTTACTGGTACTGTAGATTCTATTCCACTTATCGCATCATCTATAATGTCAAAAAAACTTGCTTCTGGATCTGATGTTATTTTATTAGATGTTAAATTTGGCTCTGGGGCGTTTATGAAAGATTTAAAATCCGCAGAAGAATTAGCAAGAACAATGGTTGATATTGGTAAATCATTAAATAAAAATACGAAAGCAGTTATTACAGATATGAATCAACCACTTGGTTTAGCAATTGGCAATTCTTTAGAAGTTATTGAAGCGTGTGAAACTTTAAAAGGAAATGGACCAAAAGATTTAGTGGAATTATGTTTATCTTTAGGTTCAATTATTTTAATGCAAGCAAAAATCACATCATCATTAGAAGAAGGAAAAAAATTACTTCAAAGTAAAATTGATAATTTAGAAGCATTTAATAAATTAAAACAATTAGTAGAATATCAAGGTGGAGATGTTTCATATTTAGATGATTATTCAAAATTTAAACAAGCAAAATATTCTAAGAAAATAGTTTCTTGTGTTGAAGGATATATTGATGAAATTGTAGCAATTAAAATTGGTGAATGCGCAATGCACTTAGGTGCTGGTAGAGCGACAAAAGAAGATTTAATTGATATGTCAGCGGGAATTTTATTAAATAAAAAAGTTGGTGATTATGTTAAAGTTGGAGATGAATTATTAACATATTATACTGATAAAGAAAATATTGAAAATGTTGAAAGTGAATTACTTAATGCTTTTGTTATTGTTAATAATGAAGTTGTAAAAGGAAAAATCATTCATAAAATAATTGATTAGTTTTATGAAAGTATTTTAATAAATTTTTTAAATAAATAATGATATAAGTTATAAATTTTTTCGTTATGTAATATCTTTTATTAAGGTGAAAAATAATGAAAAAATTTTTTATTTTCCTATTATCTATAACTATATTAAGTAGTTTATTTTTTAATTTAAAACAAGTTAAAGCAGAAGAAGATTTATCTTTAAGTGCCACTAGCGCTGTTTTAATTGAACCAATTTCGAAAAGAGTAATTTATTCAAAAAATCCCGATAAAAAATTGTATCCAGCATCAATGACAAAAATGATGGGATTATATATTATTTTAGAATGTATTGAAGAAGGAAAAATATCTTTTAAAGATGAAGTGGTATGTTCTAGTTATGCTTCTAGTATGGGTGGAACACAAATATTTTTAGAAGAAAATGAAAAAATGTCTGTTGAAGATTTATTTAAAGCGGTATGTATTAATTCGGCAAATGATGCGATTGTTGCATTAGGGGAATATGTTGCTTCATCTAATGATAATTTTGTTAAAATGATGAATGATAAAGCAGAAAAGTTTGGAATGAAGAATACTCATTTTAATAATGCAACTGGATTTGATGATGAAGAGCATTATACTACTGCTTATGATATGGCTTTATTAGGGGCTAATTTAGTTGGGTTTGGAAATAAAATTTTAAAATATACTTCTATGCAAGAAGGGTATGTTAGAGAAGAATCTTCTTCTCCTTTTTGGCTAGTGAATACTAATAAGTTATTAAAATATTATGATGGATTAGATGGTTTAAAAACTGGATTTACTCAAAAGGCTGGGTATAATTTAACGGCAACAGCAGAAAGAAATGGAGTAAGATTAGTATCAACTGTAATGAATTTAGATACGATAGCGCATAGAAGTCAAGATACAATTAGGTTATTAGATTATGGTTTTTCAAAATTAAAAGCAGTATCTTTATTTAATAAAGATGAAATAGTTTCTTCATTTGAAATTGATAAGAGTTTAAATAAGTATTTGAATGTAGTTACTAATTGTGATGTTAAGGTAATAATAAATAAAAATGAAAAAGAAGAAGATATCGTTATTAATGCAGTTTTAGAAAAAGAAAATGCTCCATATGTTGAAGGTGATTTAGTGGGGTATTTAGAAGTTAAAACTCCTTCTGGAAGTGTTTTTAAGTATAATTTATACGCTTCTAATGAAGTTAGTGAAATAACATTTTTAACTTATTTATTAAATATTATTAAAAGACTATTTATATAGATAATATATATTTTAAATTGTAATTGTAAGTGTCTAAAAATATCTAAAATTGTCGAACGATTTTTATTAAAAATTTTGTCGAAGAATGTAAGATGTCACCAAAGATAATTTTTATTATATATAATGAACTCAAAGGAGATTAGGTATGGAAAGTAAAATTAAAATTACTCCTTTTGAAGATGGATTATTAATTAAGTTTAGTGGAGAAGTTGATTCTAATAAAACTCAATTATATCGCTTCAAAATTCGAGATGAAATGATTAAAAGTGGTCCAAGATTATTAGTGTTTGATTTTAAAGATTGTACTTTTTTAGATTCAGCTGGTATTGGTTTATTATTAGGAAGATATAATGAGATTAGTAAAATTCGTGGCATTATAGGATTAATAAATTTGAATCCTTATATTAAAAAAATTATGAAAATATCTGGCATTTTTCAAATTATTGATGAATATAAATCTTTAAATGATTTTAAAAAGAAAGTTGGGATAAAAATATGATAAATAAAATGGAAATTAGGTTTTCAGCAATTCAAGAAAATGAATCTTTAGCACGCTTAGCGGTTGCAACTTTTATTGCACCTTGTAATCCTTCATTAAGTATGATTGGAGAGATTAAAACGATTATATCGGAAGGTGTTTCTAATGCGATAATACATGGTTATCATTATGATGAAACAAAAGAAGTAGTAATTAAATGTATTTTAGAAGATAAAGTTTTGAAATTACAAGTAATTGATTTTGGCGTTGGAATTGATGATATTAATTTAGCGAGAACTCCACATTATACTACTCGCCCAGATTTAGAAAGGGCTGGTATGGGATTAACAATTATGGATACATTATCTGATGGTTTTTGTATAACTTCTGTGGTTGGAATGGGAACAAAATTAACTATTAGAAAAGATTTAAGTAAAGAAAGTGCCATAAATGAGCAAGAGCAACGAGAAATTATGTGATGAAATTCAAAATGGTAATTTAGGGTCTCTTGAAATTTTGTTACAGCAAAATACTAAATTAATTTATTCTTTGATGAATAGGTTTCGTTATAATAAATATGAAAAAGAAGATTTATTTTCGTGTGCTAAGTTAGGTTTAATAAAGGCAAGTAAAAATTTTAATAAATCATTTAATTGTTTATTTTCAACATACGCAGTTCCTTTAATTTTAGGTGAAATTAAAAGATATTTTCGTGAGAATTCTTCTTTACATATTTCTCGTTCTATCAAAGATTTATATCGTGAAATTAATAAAGCACAAGAAATTTTAGAAGCTAAAAATCAAAAAGAAGCAACTTTACAAGAAATAAGTGAATATTTGAATGTATCGTTAGAAGATATTTTAATATCTTGTGAAGCGAATAATCAAATTAGTTCATTAGATTCATATTTGAATAGTGATGAAAGTATTTGTTTAATGGATACAATATCAAGTGAAGATAATTTAGAAATAAAAAGAGATTTATCTTTGGCATTAGAAAAATTAGATAAAAAAGAAAGATTAATTATTGAATTAAGATATTTTCAAGGGTTTAGTCAAACAGAAGTTGCTAATAGATTATTTTTATCACAAGTTCAAGTATCGAGATTAGAAAAGAAAATATTAGAAAAATTAAAAGTTATGTTATAAAAAAATAAATTTATCACACAATACTAGTGAGGTAAATTTATGAATCTAAAGATATATAAAGAAATAACTGAAAAAGATAAAATTAAACAACCTTTACTAAAAAATAGTATTATTGCTTTTTTTAGTGGGGGTTTTTTAGGTTTATTTGGACAATTTTTAATTGATGTATATCAACTTTTAAATTTAGATATTGATGAAGCAAAAGCATTAATGTCAATAACGGTAATATTTATCGCTTCAATGTTAACATTATTTGGAATATATAAAAAAATTGGAAGAATATGTGGAGCGGGATTATTTTTACCAACTACTGGTTTTGCTAATTCGATTGTTTCAAGTAGTATTGAAGGAAGATATGAAGGCTTTGTTTTAGGTGTTGGTAGTCAAATTTTTTCTTTGGCAGGATCGGTAATTACTTATGGTGTAGTTAGTGCGTTTATTTTATTAATTATAAAGTTTTTCTTAATGTTTATTGGGGTATATTTATGATTTCAACAATATATTTTACTGATACATTTTTATTAAGTAGTGCGACAGTATGTGGGCCTAAGGAAAAGGAAGGACCGTTAGGAAAATATTTTGATTATTCATATGATGATATGATGGCATTACAAGATTCATATGAAAAAGGCGAAACTGAAATGATAAGGAAAGCAATTGAAATTGCGATTAAAAAATCTAGGAAGAAAAGTAATGAAATTGAAATAGTAGTAGGTGGTGATTTAACTAATCAACTTTCTTCTTCACATAATACTTTAAAGAATATTCCTTGTTCATTTGTTGGTGTGTATGGAGCGTGTTCAACTTCGATTTTGTCTTTGATAGTAGCGTGTAATTTTGTAAGTAGTAAAGCGTGTAGTAATGCTTTAAGTTTTACTTCAAGTAATTATGGTTCTGCTGAAAGACAATTTCGTTATCCAAATGAATATGGCGTTAGGAAAAAAGAAACTGCAACAACGACTGTTACTGGTAGTGGAGCGGTAGTAATTAGTGACAAAATTAGTAAAATACAAGTAATTTCTGCGACAATAGGTAAAGTAGAAAATGTTTATTGGAATGATATTAATGATATGGGTTCGGCAATGGCTTATGCAGCTTATGATACAATTATAAATCATTTTATAAATACTAAAACCACTCCAGAAAATTATGATTTAATATTAACTGGCGATTTATCAAGTGTTGGTAGTAATGTTTTAGTTGATTTATTTAAAAATGAAGGTATTGATTTAGTGAATTATAATGATGCTGGAAATATGATTTATGATCGTAAGAATCAAAAAGATATATATGCTGGTGGTTCTGGTTGTGCTTGTTTAGCGTTGACTGGTTTTAGTTTTGTTTTTGATCAAATGGTTAATAAAAAATTAAAAAATGTTTTGCTTGTTGGAACTGGTTGTTTGCATTCAAAAGTATCAGCATCACAAAAACAGAGTATTCCAGTTGTTGCACATTTAATTCATTTAAGGAGAGTATAATGACTTATTTATTTTCTTTTTTATTCGTAGGAATAAGTACAGTAATTGGGCAAATTATTTTTGATAAAACAAAATTAACACCAGGTCATATTGTATCATTATTTGTAATTATTGGTTCAATATTATCTTTTTTAGGAATTTATGATTATATTAGTGAAATTGCTCCAGGTGGTGCGAGTATATTAATTACTAATTATGGACATTTATTATATACAAGTGGTTTAAAAGGGTTAAATGAAGGTAATTTATTAAATGCTTTAATGTCTATGATGTCTAGTAGTTCAGCAACACTTTGTTTTGTAATTTTTATGGGGTTTATTTGTTCTATTGTGAAACATTATGAGTAAATATGAAGAAGTGAATTCTTATTTTATTAAAAGTCTTAAAGTAGGAATTAATGTTGATGTTCAAAATCGAAAAGTAAATGCAGATGATAAAGAATTTTCCTTATTTTTTTTAAGTTCTTTAGTTGATAATTATGTAATTATTGATATTATTAATAGTTTAAAATTAGTAAATAATAAGGAAGATTTTAATAAAATTTTAGTGGGAAATATTAGTTATGAAAATAGTAATAAACAAGTAATTGATTTAGTGTTAGAAGGTAATTGTTTAGTTGTTTTTCCTAATGGAGAAATGATAATTTGTGATGTTAAAAAATATCCTAGTAGGAGTATTTCTTATCCAGAAGTAGAAAAATCGGTTCGTGGTTCAAAAGATAGTTTTAATGAAAATATTATTGATAATATTGCTTTGATTAGAAGAAGAATTAAGTCAGCAGAATTAAATATTGAATCTTTTGTTATCTCAAATAAAAGTAAAATGAATGTATGTTTACTTTATATGAATAATTGTGATAAAAAGAATGTTAAAATTATTAAAAGTAAAATAAAAAAAATAGATTTAGAATCGTTAATTATGGCGGATCGTGGTTTAGAAGAATCAATTATTAAACAAAAATATAATATTTTTCCATTAGTAAGATATACAGAAAGACCAGATGTAGCATCAATTAATTTGATTAATGGAAAAATTGTTTTATTAACTGATACTTCATCTAATGCGATAATATTACCAATTAGCATTTTTGATCATTTTAAAAATATTGAAGAATATAAACAAAATCCATTGATTGGAAGTTTTACTAAAACTTTGAGAGTAATTGGATCATTAATTTCTACATTTCTTGTTCCATTGTTTGTTTTATTCACTATTGAAGATGGTTTTGATAATCAAATAATACCTTTATATTATTTAAAATTAAATAATCCTTTATTAATTGAAATAACTATTTTGACATTGGTTTTAGAAATTATAAGAATAGCAATTGTTCATACTCCAAATGCTTTATTATCTTCATTATCGTTATTATGTGCGATTGTTTTAGGAGAAGTTTCTTTGAGTATTGGCTTATTTTCACCAGAGATATTATTAGTCACATCATTAGCGGTTGTATGTAATTACGCAACACCTAGTTATGAATTATCATTAGCAAATAGATTTGTTTCAGTCGTGTTTATTGTTATGACTTGTTTATTTAAAGTTAGTGGTTTTTTAGTTTGTTCTTTATTGCTTTTTATTTATTTATCTAGTATAAAAATATTAGATTATCCGTATTTATATCCAATTTGTCCATTTGATTTTGAAAAGTTTAAACAAATGTTTATAAGAGTAAATGTTAATAAAAAGAAATAAAATATTGATTTATTATTTATGGTATTTTAATATTTTCTT
>CAZOAE010000027.1:0-8461 GCA_964577725.1 uncultured Erysipelotrichaceae bacterium
TAATATATGGATTATGCACTGGTAGATTTGAAACTATAGCAACAACAATTCTTTCTCTCCCCGAAGAAGCATTATCATTAACAGTTACCTTAGTTTTCTCTGCTTGTTTTTGGAATGGAATAATGATGATTATGTATGATTCTGGATTAATTGATTATTTAGCAATTGCATTAACTCCACTTCTTAATCTTATTATGCCAACATTAAAAGATGAAAAAGCAAAAAAGTATATTTCATCAAATATTGCTGCGAATATGTTTGGGCTAGGTTTTGCCGCAACACCTGCTGGGTTAAATGGAATTAAAAGACTACAAGAAATATCACCCGAAAAAGATAAAACTGTTGCAAGTAATGATATGGTAACATTTCTTATATTAAATACAGCGGGAGTAACATTAATACCCACAACAGTAATTGCGTTAAGACAATCATATGGTTCATCTAATCCAACAGATTTTATGATTTTTGGAATTATAGGAACTATTTGTTCTTGTATTGCTGGTCTACTAGTGGATAAAATATATCGACACCATAAATAAATATTATTACATAATTATTCATATTTTCTCGGCAGAAACGACAGTGCATTGTAGAAATTGCCGTTGATTTTTACTTATTCTAGTGTATAATAATGATGTGAAAGGAATTATATTATGTTAATTAATAGGCATATCGCAGATTTAATAAAAAAATGTTCAAAAGAATTTGCTTGCATAACAATTTATGGTGCTAGACAAGTTGGTAAATCTACCCTTCTTCAAATGATATTTGGCGATAAATATCAAATTGTAACATTAGATAATATTGAAAATAGAGAATTGGCTAAAAAAAATCCAAAATTATTTTTAGAAACTTTTTCTTGGCCTATTATTATTGATGAAATTCAAAAAGTACCAGAATTACTTTCAGAAATAAAAATAATAATAGATAAACAAAAATTTTATTGGAATAAAAATAACTTACCATATGAATTGATGTATATTTTAACTGGATCTAACCAATTTGAATTACAAGAAACCGTTTCAGAATCTCTCGCTGGAAGAACAGTTATATTAAATATGGCTTCACTTTCATATAACGAAATTAATGGAAAAATGATGTATTCTGCATTTAATCCAGACATCAATATTCTAAAAGAAAAAGAAAAAAATTATAAGCCAGTATATAGAACTAGAAAAGAAATATTTGAAGATATATTTAAAGGGGGAATGCCCGAATATATCGCAAGAAAAAAAGATAGAAATAAATTTTTTTCTTCATATATAAAAACATATTTAGAAAAAGATGTTAGAAGATTAGTTTCCGCTGATAATGAAACAACATTTTTAAGATTTCTAGAATATATTGCATTAAGAACTGCGTGTCAAATTGATTATACTGATATTGCGAACTCTATTGGAATTGATGCTAGAACTATAAAAAGATGGATTTCTATTTTATCAACATCTGGAATTATTATTTTATTAGAACCATATATGAAAAATATTTCTGATAGAATTGTAAAAACTCCTAAATTATATTTTATGGATACTGGTCTTTGTGCTTATTTATGTAAATGGCCAAATGCTGAAATGCTTGAAAAAGGAGTTATGAGTGGTGCTTTTTATGAAACATATGTTGTTTCTGAAATAGTCAAAAGTTATTACAACTTTGATTCATATGTAAGTTTACCACTTTATTATTATCGAGATAGAGATCAAAAAGAAGTAGATTTAATTATCGAAACAATAGATGGTATCTATCCTATTGAAATAAAAAAAGGAATTAATCCAGTAAGTTCAACAAAAAACTTTAAAGTACTATCAAAATATAATAAACCAATATTAAAAGGTTTAGTAATAGATAGTTGCGAAAGAATATTTCCAATTAATGAAGATGTTTATTATTGCCCAATATCTTTAATTGGATTATAAATTTAATAACTAAATAATATTTTACTAATAAAAATAAATATTATCTAATTGAAACAAATGTTAACATTGAAAATATTGCAAATCCGACAATAAAAATTAAAGCAACTAATTTTCTATATATTGCATACTTTGATTCATCATTAATATTAGCATAATGTTTTCCTATAAAATATACACCTGGAAGTAATATCATTGTCATATATCTAAAATCTTGAGTACATATTACTGGATATGTTATTTGAAAGATAATATACGAAATTAAACAAACACAATATAAAGTAAATATTACAATATTTATATAATCTTTTTTCTTTCTTTCTCTTATTAAAGTAAATACCATACAATATAGTGAATATAAAATTAATAAACCATTGAATAATAATAAACCTTGAACAAAAAAATCACCTTGCCAGAAACTGTATTCACCTAATACTGAGCATTTTAAGGTATATAGCCATACATTATAATCGTGATAATTATTACTATTTTTCCAAATAATACAATATACTGATTCATTTAGATTCCTTAAATCAAATAAACCAAATCTTTCCCATATTGAATAATTAATTACCCCCATATTAGAATTAGGATTAATATATGGAACACCAATTGATTCAATTCCAAATAAAACAATGTTTCTAATAATAAACCAAAGCGCAAGTGGAGCGCATATTAAAATAAAAGTAATATATTGTAAGCAAATTCTTTTAAATTTTCCTTCTTTAATATCAATAATAAAATCATAAATAAAAAGCATAGCAAGTGGTATGCACATTAAAGCAATAGAAACCTTTGTCATAGCGCCAAATCCAAGCATTAACGCACAAAAAATAATATCAAACCATTTTCTTTGATGATGAAATTTTATTCCAAAATATAAACTAAAAACAGAAAACATTAATGATAAGCCATCATTATTCATCCAAGATGATTGAATAAAAAATTGTGAATGGAAGCATAAAATAAATAGACTGATAATTCTTACTTTATTATTATCAGTTAATTCAAACAATAATTTTTTAAAACCAATTAATGTTAAACAACCAACAAAACTACTTAATATAATACCCGATTGATAAAGAGTTGCTACATCATCAATACCAGTAAAAAATGAATAGATATGCATCCAAATTGCTACCAAAAAATGCCATAAAGGTGGGTGGTAAAATTGCCACCTTATCGTTTCTGGCAATTTCATTGTAGTATATAAAATGTATGTATATGAAAAATGACCTGCACCATCAATATTTAACTCACCATTTGAATACATTTCAACATCGTGTTGTCTAGTATCCGCACCAGTATAAAAAGCGTACCCAATTCTTAATGAAAAACCAATTATCATCAATAACAATGATAACTTTTCAACATTTAATTCTTTCTTACCATATAAATAAAATCCAACACTAGAACAACATAAAACACTAAATAACATTAATGTTCTAATGATTTGTAAATTATTAGATTGATATTTAGAAATAGGAACAAAAATATTATATGAAACAAATATTATTAAAAATAATAGTAACCCTAATAAAATATTTTTAATAATGACATTATTATTAATATAAGTTTTTATTTTATTAATATTCATTATTTTTCTTCTTTCTTTTCGTGATACTCTTTTTCAACATTTACATTCCACAAATCATCAACACTATATTTATTTTCTTCTAAAACTAATGATGAAGCAATAAGGGCTGTAGCCATTGAATGATCCATATTATTATAACGATGTTGTCCATTTCTACCAACACAATAAAGATTTGTAATTCCCTTTAAATCATCTCTTACTTTATCAAAATGTTCGTAACTACCAAAATATGCTGGATATGCCTTTTTAATATTTAATCTACAAGCATCAAGAACATCATTTTTATCAATAATATCAATTTGCTCTAATTCACCAATAGCAAATTCAATAAAATCTTTATCATTCATATTCCACATTTCATCATTTTCATTAACAAAATATTCTAACCCAACAAAAATAGTATTTTCTAAATCTTTAACTAAATAAGGTGACCAGTTATTAAAGATTTGTAATCTTCCAACTTTAACATCTCTTTCTTGAATATATATCCAACAATCTGGAACAATATTAGAAACAGTTTTAAGTTTAGTTTCATTTTTAATTTTTAATTTTGGTAATAATAATCCAACAGTAGTAAAATCTCGATATAATAAATTAACCGCAATATCTTTAATTTCAGGATTTACTTTATCATCATCAAAAGATTGATATAAATCTTTAATAGGCATTGATGAAATATAATAATCCGCAGTAAATAATTTATTTTCACCATTTATATTTACTTCAATACCATTTATTTGATTATTATCTCTTAATATATGATTAACTTCATGATTAAATAAAATTTTACCACCCATTTCCACTATTCTTTTTGCCATTGTTTCATATAATTGGCCTGGTCCATACTTTGGATAATAAAATTCTTCAATTAAAGAAGTTTCAACTTTCTTAGAACCAAATAATTTTTTAAATGGTTTTAAAATAATCGAACCAATTGCTTTTGATAAAGACAAACCTTTTACTCTTTGTGCCCCCCAATCCGCAGATATTTTAGAAGGGTGTACACCCCAAACTTTTGTAGTGTAATCTTCGAAAAACATTGAATATAATGGTTTACCAAATCTATTAATATAAAAATTTTCTAAGTTAATCTCTTTTTTCTTAAAAAATACTGAACTTAAATATCCCCAGCCTGCAACCCAAGTACGCTTAAATCCCATATTTTTAAATGTTTGAAATCTCATAGAAATAGGATAATCAAAAAACTTTCTCAAAAAGAAAATTCTCGAAACACGATTTCTAATTAACATTACTTCATCTTCAATTTCAGGATCAGGACCATTTTCAGCAAGTTTTTTTTCTCGATTTAAAATGATATCATCTTTTGATGATTTTCCTTGTAATGGCATTATTTCATTCCATAAATCCATAATTCTTTGATCTTTGGAAAAAAATCTATGGCCACCTATGTCCATTCTATTTCCTTTATAGTTATAAGTTTGAGAGATTCCCCCAATAACATTAGATGCTTCTAAAATAGTAACATCTATATCTTTATCTTTCTTCAATAAATCATATGCAGTAGTTAAACCAGCTGGACCCGCACCTATAATTAATACTTTTTTCATTCTTTACTCCCACCTTTAAAAATAAATATTTTTCTTCCAATATAATTCCACACTAAAACTATTAATGTAGCAATTCCATAAACTAATGTATTAAAAAACCAACTCCAAAAATTAGAATTATTTGTAAATATTATACTTACAAGAGCATTTCCACCATATTGAATCAATATTTTAATTAATAAACCAATTACTCCTATTATTGTAAAAATAATAAATGATTTCATTGTTTGTGTTTTCTTATCTTCTTTTGCTCCTTCAAAAACAAAAATAATAGAAAAAATATAATTAAAAATTAATCCTACAATAAAACCACAAGTTGTTGATAAAACTAAATTTAAATTTTCATTTAAACTGGCAAATAAAAAATAAAAAGAAATTTCATAAATTATATAATCAATAATCGTGGCTAATCCACCAACCAAAAGAAAGCGTAATATTTCTAGTATTGTCTTTTTGTGATTATCATAAAATTTAGATATTTTACTTTCTTTTTTTTCTTTTGTCATTTGCTTAACCCTTATATAAATAATAATTTATATAATAATTAAACGCAAATGATTTTTTATATCTAACATAATTCAACAAGTATTAATAAATAAAAAATGTGATATATACTTATCTAAAATACATATCACTATTTTTACATTATTCAATATAATTATAAACTTCTAAATATAAAGTTTTTTTAATCTTATTAAACTCAATTTCATTAATTAATGATTTACTTGTCATAATATAAAGTTTAATAAAGTTTTTTCCTATATCCATAGGTGGTTGAATATATTGATAATCATTAAAATAAAAATTATTTCTTTGATAAAAATTTATTCTTCTTTTTGTCATTTCATCTTCAGGTGGTTCTACTTCTAAACATATCATTTTATTAAATATACAAGATATTTCAAATAAAATCTTACTACCTAATCCTTCATTTCGATATTTAGGATTTACTGCGAAATGTTCAATATAAATGAATGAATCAAAATCCCATAGAGAAATAAAAACTTTAATTTGATTTTCTGCATCTAATAAACCATATATAGAATACTTATTGTTGTTTAATAAATCTTTTTGTTTTTTATATGGTCGATATTCATCAATAGGAAAACTTATTTTCATAAGTTCATAAATCTTATCAAATTCTAATTCAGTAAATTTTTTTAGCATTAATTATCTCCAAAATAATTAATATTTCATATCATCAATATTATCTAAATACTTCTTTAAAGGTTTAATAGTTTTCTTTATTGTACCATCAACAAAAGGATTATTTATATGTGCTTTATCAAGTAATTCTGTAAATGGATATTTACCACCTAACTTACATAATTTAACATATTTTTTCCATGCCTTTTCGTGATTTTTATTATCTTCATTAAAGAATTGGAAAGCAACAACTTGAGCCAAAGTATAATCAATATAATAGAAAGGAGATTCAATAATATGTCTTTGCTTCATCCAAAATCTTCCTTTTTGATAGATTTCTACATCATCATACTTTTTATGTGGTAAATATTGTTCCTCAATTTCTTTATATATTTTACATCTTTCTTCATGAGTTGCTTCAGGGTGAGCATAAACCCAATGTTGGAATTCATCAACAGTTGCGCCATAAGGAATAAAACATATTGCATCTACAAGATGAGAATAACGATACTTTTCTTCATTTTCACCAAAGAACAAATTCATCCATGGATATGTTAAAAATTCCATACTCATTGAGTGCATTTCACACGCTTCTAATGTTGGAGAACGATAATCTGGAACTTCAATATTTCTTGACATATATCCTTGAAAAGCGTGTCCAAATTCATGAGTCAAAACATCAACATCTCCACTTGTTCCATTAAAGTTGGAAAAAATAAATGGAGCCTTATATTTAGGGAAATAAGTCATATAACCACCTGGTGCTTTTCCAGGTTTTGCTTCAAGATCCATCAACTCATTTTCAACCATAAAATTAAAGAAGAAATCAGTTTCTTTTGATAATTCTTGATACATTTTCTTTGCTTGATTTATCATAAATTCTTTATTTCCATTTGGTTTAGCATTACCACTTAAAAAATTAATCGCATAATCATAATATTGTGGATTTTTAATCTTTATTCTTTTTGCTTGTCTAAAAAATAATTTTTTAGAAAATGGGACTAAATCTTTTTTAATTTGATTTCTATATTCTTCAACCATTTCAGCATTATAATCAGTTCTACCTAATGAATAATAACCT
Organism: uncultured Erysipelotrichaceae bacterium; assembly: GCA_964577725.1. Classification (GTDB taxonomy): domain Bacteria; phylum Bacillota_I; class Bacilli_A; order RFN20; family CAG-449; genus CAG-449. The sequence goes on from CAZOAE010000027.1 coordinate 7,303, forward strand.
AGTTCAATAAATGATTCAAATCCTAATTTTTTAGCCATTTGAGTTCTTAATTTTACTAATTTATCATAAATATCGCCAATTTTCTTATCATTATCTTCAAAAAATTTACTAGAAAGAAGCGCTACTTCTTTTCTAACATTTCTATCTAATGAATCAGAAAATTTTGCAAGTTGAGCAAGTGTATATTTTTCTCCATTATATTCAATTTGCGCAGAAGCAATTAAAGAAGTATATTCACTTGTTAATTTGTTAATTTCTTGTAATTCAGGAATAATTTTTTCATCAAAACATTTCATTGATGTTTCAATCATTTTAAATAAATGAGTTCCATATTTATTTTCAAAATCACTTCTAAATTCACTTTCAATCATTGCTTTATTAAATTCATTACCAATTTGAGAAATATATGGACTAATTTCATCTAATTTTTCTTGTAATTTTTTATATTTTTTATCTTGAGTATTTATTGTATATCTAACATAAATAATAGAAGCATCTGTTTGAATATTATCAACTTCTTTATTAATTTTTTTAAATAACTTATCTTGTTCTTCAAAAGAATTCGCATTTTTAAATTCTTCAATTAATGGTAATAATGTACTTTTAATTTTATCTAAATTTAATTTACCAACTTTTATTTCAGAAAATTTTTTCATTTTAAACTCCTTATTCAATTATCATTGATGGTTCATCCATTTGTTCTGGTGCTTTATCTCCTAGTAAAGAAATAATTGTAGGAGCAATATTTGATAATTTACCATCATCTCTTAATTTTATTCCCTTTTTAGTAATACAGAATGGAACTACATTAGATGTATGTGCAGTAAATGGATTACCATTTTCATCAATTACTTTTTCAGCATTTCCGTGATCAGCAGTAATAAGCATAATTCCACCATTTTCTGCACACCAAGAAACTAATTTTCCAACACATTCATCAACTGTTTCAACTGCTTTAATAACAGCATTTTCAATTGCAGTATGACCAACCATATCACAATTTGCAAAATTAACAATAACAACATCTAAATCGAATTTATTTAATTCATTAATTAACGCATCTAGGACTAAATACGCTGACATTTCTGGTTGTAAATCATAAGTTGCTACTTTTGGAGAATTGATTAAAACCCTTCTTGAACCTTTCAATTCTGGCTTT
>CAZOAE010000028.1:0-8185 GCA_964577725.1 uncultured Erysipelotrichaceae bacterium
TTAATATTAAAGGCAATCATTTCACTACAAAAGAAATAATAACAACTTTAAAAGAACAATTTAAATTAAATATATTTTTTGCAATAAGTCATCTAATGCTTTATACATATTTTGAATATCATAATCAAAACATTTATGTAACAACTCAAATGTAATTACATTACTCGATTAGTTTATTATTCGGTAAATAATTAGCGTTTTTTTATAAATAAATAATTTATTAAAAAATGTTTTTATTGAAAACAACCTATTTTCAGCGATTTTTCTAGTGTTTTTTATCTATATCAAATAAAAAATACTTGATATATTTTATGTTTTATAAGAAAATATATTTACAAGATAAATATATAGGAGGGGTTTATGAATTTATCAAGCATTTTACCTATTTTAAAAAGTAAATACAGAAGTATTTCATTTGAAACAAAAGAATCAACAGATGATAAACTTAGAATTGCGGCAAATATTTCAATTAATAATTTATCAGACAATGTGTATCTTTCAATGACTGTTTATAATGGTGGAACATTACACATATTTTTGACATTTGATGAAATATCAGAAACAATGGAAGTTTATAGATTAATGAATGATTTTAATGAAAATACATCATTCTGGAAAGCTTATATTTCAAAAGGTGAATATAACTTCTTAGAAATTCACGCAGTATCAATTTGCGAAGCAGATGAAAATGAAGTTACAGATACAATTGAATTCTTATTAGATAACGCTTTATCTGATTCTGTTCGTGAATATTTACTTCCTTTAGCGGAAAGAACTTATTAATTAATAAAAAGAATTTTTTTAAACAGAAACACTGAGTTTCTGTTTTTAATATGGTAAAAAAATGAAAACAATAACTAATATTCAATTCCCCAATGAAAGAGATTTATATAATCAAAAAGATATACATTTACTAAAATGTAGTTTTTGTGGTGAAGAAGATGGGGAGTCGGCATTAAAAGAATGTAGCAATATTATATGTGAAGATACACTTTTTGCATTAAGATATCCTATGTGGCATTGTAATGGTTTGAATTTAAAGAATGTTAAATTATTAGATACTTGTCGTGCTGGAATCTGGTATAGTAAAGATATTAAAATTGATAATAGTGATATCTATGGAATTAAAGCAATAAGAGAATGTAGTAATTTAAAAATTTTAAACACAAAAATTATTTCTAATGAATTTTGTTGGAAAACAAAAAATATTTATTGTGATAAAATAAATGTAGAAGGGAATTATTTATTTTTAGAATGTCAAAACATTAAAATAAATAATTCAACAATATCGGGTAAATATAATTTTCAATATATAAATAATTGTGAATTTGATCATTGTGTTATTAAATCTAAAGATTTCTTTTGGCACGCTAAAGATGTTGTTATAAAAGATTCAATTATAGATGGCGAATATCTAGCGTGGTATAGTGAAAATTTAACTCTCATTAACTGTAAAATTTCTGGTACTCAACCATTTTGTTATTGTAAAAATTTAAAATTAATTCATTGTATAATGGAAAACACCGATTTATCTTTTGAGTATAGTTCTGTTGAAGCTGATATTGATAGTAATATTGTTTCAGTGAAAAATCCAATAAGTGGATATATAAACGCTGAATCAATTGATGAAATTATTATAAGTAAAGATAGTAAATACGAAAGTGAAATAAAAATTCACGAAAGAAACAAGTAAATTATTTAATTTATATATAAATCAAATTTGTTTATAATTAATAAGTTGTTATTGAATAAAATGATTTAACTTTACAAGTTTTTAATATGTAAATACTAATTTTTGCTATTATTAAATGGTAAAAAATATGATATATAATGATTAAAAAAAACTAAGAAGATTTAATGTTTAAAATAAATATTTTTATAAATATTTTTTTAAATATATTTTAATTTTGCTTAATTTTTAGTGAATAAATGCAAGTTTTAATTTATTTATCTTTTAAGATAAATATTTATACGCTATAATAAAATGGACACTATTTAGAAAGGACTAGAATAATGGGTTTCGTTGATAAATTATTAGGTTTAGATAAAAGAAGATTAAAAAAAGTTGAAAGAATTGCTGATGAAGTTCTTGCGTATGAAGATGAAATGTCGGCTTTAACAGATGAAGATTTGAAATTAAAGACACCTTATTTTAAATCTTTATTAGAAAATGGAAAAACTCTTGATGATATCTTACCAGAAGCATTCGCAGTAGTAAGAGAAGTATGTAAAAGAGTAAGAAATGAATTTCCATACAAAGTACAAGTTATGGGTGGTATAGTTTTACATCAAGGTGATGTCGCTGAAATGAAAACTGGTGAAGGTAAAACACTTACTGAAACAATGCCTGTTTACTTAAATGCTTTAGAAGGTAAAGGTGTTCATGTTGTTACTGTTAATGAATATCTTGCTTCTCGTGACTGCGAATTAATGGGAGAAATATATCGTTTCTTAGGATTAACTGTTGATGTTAATTTAAGAGAAAAAGATACAAATGGGAAAAAACAAGCATATCTAGCGGATATTACTTACACTACTAACTCAGAATTAGGATTTGATTATCTTAGAGATAATATGGCTCAAACAACTGAAAGAAGAGTTTTAAGAGGATTAAATTTTGCTATCGTTGATGAAGCAGACTCTATCTTAATTGATGAATCAAGAACACCATTAATTATTTCTGGTGGTGAAAGAGCGTCTGCATCAACTTATATTTTTGCTGATAGATTTGTTAAATCTTTGAAAAAAGAAAGAGATTACACTATTGATATTAAAACAAAAACTTGTATTTTAACTGATAGTGGTGTTGATAGTGCGCAAAAAGCGTTTGGAGTAACTAACTTATATGATTCATCAAATCCTGCAAACCAAGATTTAGTTCATAGAATTCAACAAGCATTAAAAGCAAATTTCATTATGAAAAGAAATGTTGAATATATGGTTAGTGATAATGAAATACACTTAATTGATTCATTTACTGGTCGTGTTTTAAAAGGCCGTGAATATTCCGATGGCTTACAACAAGCAATACAAGCAAAAGAAAATGTAAAAATTAAGCAAGAAACAATTACAATGGCAACAATTACATATCAAAATTTCTTTGGATTATATAATAAAATCGCTGGTATGACAGGTACTGCAAAAACAGAAGAAGAAGAATTCCAAAAAGTTTATAATATGAATGTTATTGTTGTTCCTACAAATAAACCATTAGCAAGATTTGATGACACTGATATGGTTTATGGAACTGAACAAGCAAAATATAAAGCAATCGTTAATGAAATAAAACTTAGACACGAGTTAGGTCAACCAATACTTGTTGGTACTGTTTCAGTTGAAAAAAGTGAATATTTGTCTCAATTATTAACTAAAGAAGGCTTACCTCACGAAGTTTTAAATGCTAAAAATCATGAAAGAGAAGCGCACATTATTGAACAAGCAGGACAATTAGGAAGTATTACTATTGCAACAAATATGGCAGGTCGTGGTACTGATATTAAACTTGGTGAAGGGGTTAGAGAAATTAAAGATACTGCCCAAGTTAAACACGCCGCGGGTTTATGTGTTATTGGTACTGAAAGACACGAAGCAAGAAGAATTGATAATCAATTAAGAGGTCGTTCTGGTAGACAAGGTGATCCTGGATATTCAAGATTCTTTGTTTGTTGTGATGATGAATTAATTTTAAGATTTGGTAGTGATATGTTAAGAAATGCTTTCTTATCTTTAGGTGATGAAGGTTTAGATAATAAAATGGTTACTAACGCTATTACATCTGCTCAAAAGAAAATTGAAGGACAAAACTTTGATACTCGTAAATCTTTAATGGATTATGATGATGTTTTAAGACAACAAAGAAAAATAATGTATGAACAAAGAGATAAAGTTTTATATTCAACTAGCATTTATGATACTATTTTAGAATATTTTAGAAATACTGCGAAAAAAATTGTTAATCATTCTTTAAGTGGAGATGAAAGAGAAAAATATCTTGATGGTAAATTATTAAAAACCAATATTGAAGGAAAATACTTACCAGTCGATTCATTTAATGAAGAAGGCTATACTGATGCACCAATTGATGATGCTAGTGAAGATATTGCTTCATTATTAATTTCATATTATGAACAAAAAAGAAATTCTTGGCCAGAAGGTGCTGCAGATCAAGTTGAAAAAATGGTCGCATTATCAAGAATTGATAGAAACTGGACAACACATATTGACTCAATGTCAAAATTAAGAGAAGGTATACATTTAAGAAGTTACGCTCAAACAAATCCATTACAAGATTATGTTAGAGAAGGATTCCAAATGTTTGATGAAATGATTGAAACAATTTCTGATGAAGTTACACTTGCTCTTATTAATGCTCAAGTAAGAACAAAAACACAAGAAGAAATTGATGCAGAAAATAATAATGGTGAAGAATAATGAGAGAACTTTTTGAAATTAGAAGCACTCTTGATAAAATGAAAGGCTCAATATTAGAGTTAGGTGATTCTCTTTGACTTGGATAAATTAAAAAATAAGTCAAAAGAATTAGAACAACTTATTAGTAAAGATGATTTTTGGAATAATCAAAGAGAAGCCCAAAAAACAATTAATATATTTAATTCAATTAATGAAAAAATAAATACCTATTATCAATTAATTAAAGAATGTGATGATTTAATAGACACATATTCTTTAATTAAAGAAATATATGATGAATCAATACATCAAGATTTATCAAATGAAATAGATTCATTAGAAAAAAAATATAATGAATTTTCTTTAATGACTTTATTAATTGGTGAATATGATAGTTGTAACGCAATTATTGATATTCATCCTGGCGCTGGTGGAACAGAATCGCAAGATTGGGCTGAAATGCTTTATCGTATGTATATTCGTTATGCAGAAAAAAATAATTTTAAAATTCAAATAATTGATTATTTAGAAGGTGAAGGTGCTGGTTTAAAAAGCGTTTCTTTTATGATAAAAGGAAAAAACGCATATGGATTATTAAAAGCAGAAAAAGGTGTTCATAGATTGGTTAGAATATCACCCTTTGATTCTTCTGGAAGAAGACATACATCTTTTGCATCTGTTGAAGTTACACCTGAAATATCAAATGATGTAAATATTGTTATTGAAGAAAAAGATTTAAGAATAGATACATATCGTTCTTCTGGAGCAGGTGGACAAAATGTTAATAGGACCGATTCTGCAGTTAGAATAACACATATTCCTACTGGAATTGTTGTAACTTGTCAAAATGAAAGAAATCAAATTCAAAATAGAGAAACAGCAATGTCTATTTTAAAATCAAGATTATTTTTAATAAAAATAGAAGAACAAAAAAAGAAATTAAGTGATATTCAAGGAGAACAAAAAAATATTGAATGGGGATCACAAATTAGATCTTATGTATTTTGCCCATATACTATGGTTAAGGACCATAGAACAAATTATGAGGTGACTTATGTTCATAATGTTCTTGATGGGGAAATTGATGATTTTATATATGCGTATTTAAAATATGAGGTAAAAACAAATGAAATTAGGTAAATTAGAAATTAGAAAAGAAGCAATTAAAAGAATTATATTAGTAATAATTGGAACATTTATTTTAGGTATAGGTGCGGGATTATTTTTAGTACCTTATAATATTGTTTCTGGTGGAGTTACTGGTATGGGAATAGTATTCAACGGATTGTTTCCTAATATTTCTACTGAAATATTCGTTTTTATTTTTACTTGGTCTTTTTTCTTTTTAGGGTGGATTTTACTTGGAACGCCTTTTGCTATGAAAACAATTATTTCCGCTATTGTATATCCAACCGCAATACTTTTAGGAACATATTTAAGTCAAAACACAGGCTTATCATTAGGTACTGATATTGATAATACTAGTAAATTTCTTGCTGCGATTATGGGTGGAGCGTTTGTTGGCTGTGGAGTTGGTTTAACTTTTATTGGAGGTGGATCAACTGGTGGAGTTGATGTTATTTTATTAGTATGTCAAAAATATCTCAAATTAAAAACTTCAATTGTTAGCTTTACTGTTGATTCCATTATAATTTTATGTGGATTTATTTTTGGTGGCGATTTCTTTTCTGTCTTAATTGGGATAATTTCAGCATTAATTTCTTCAGTTATGATTGATAAATTATTTGATACTGAAAGAAATGTTATTGTTGATATTATTTCAAAAAAATATGAAGAACTAAATGATATTATTATTAATAAGTTAGATCGAGGTTGTACATTAATTCAAGGAATAGGTGGGTATACTAAAGAAGAAATCACTATTCTAAGAGTGGCTTTAGATATGAGAGAATATTCTATTTTAATGGATATTGTTGCTAAAGTTGATCCTACATCTTTTGTAACTGTTTCTAAAGCTTCATCAGTTCGTGGAGAAGGATTTAAAGAACATTCAGTTCAAAATTTGACAGGAAAAAAGCATGAAAAAAAGAGAAAATAAATTTCAATTAATATCTAAATACAAACCAACTGGAGATCAACCTAAAGCCATAGAAAAATTAGTTGATGGTATTAAAAAAGAAACAAAATTTCAAGTTTTAATGGGCGCTACTGGTACTGGAAAAACTTTTACTATTGCGAATGTAATTGAAAAAATTAATAAACCAACATTAGTTTTGGTTCATAATAAAACTCTCGCGGGTCAACTTTATGCTGAATTTAAAGAGTTGTTTCCTAATAATAGAGTTGAATATTTCGTTTCTAATTTTGATTTTTATAAACCTGAAGCATATTTGCCTTCAACAGATACTTATATAGAAAAAAACGCAGTTATGAATGAAGAAATTGAAATTATGCGTGCTTCTGCGATAAATTCTGTTCTTGAAAGAAATGATACTATTATTGTTGCTTCTGTTGCTTCTATTTATGGATTAAGTGATCCAAAAGAATATCAAGAATTAGTTTTCTTTTTACATAAAAATGAAGAAATTGACCGTAATGAATTAATCGCAAAATTAATTGATGGACAGTATTCAAGAAATAATTACGATTTAAAACCTGGTACATTTAGAATTAATGGAGATGTTATTGAAATCGCTCCTTCTTCTACAAGTGAATTTATTATTAAAATTCTTTTAAGTGAATATGATGAAATTGAAGAAATTGTTGCAATTGATCCATTAACTGGAGAAATTAAGCATACATATGAAGAATATCCAGTTTTTCCTACTCATGAACACGCTTCAACTCAAAAAAGAATTATTGAAGCGGTCGAAACTATAAAATTAGAATTAGAAGAAAGATTAAATTATTTTCATATCAATGGAAAATATTTAGAAGAAGAAAGATTATCGCAAAGAACAAATAGAGATATGGAAACACTTTTAGAGTTTGGAATGTGCCCAGGAATAGAAAATTATTCTCGCCACATTGATAAAAGAAAAGAAGGGGAAACACCTTTTACTTTATTTGATTATTTTCCAAATGATTTTTTATTAGTTGTTGATGAATCTCATGTAACTTTACCCCAAATAAGGGGAATGTATAATGGTGATCGTGCTAGAAAAGAAGTTCTTGTTGAATATGGATTTAGATTACCATCTGCCTTAGATAATAGACCACTTAATTTTTTAGAATTTGAAAGTAAAATTAAACAAGTTATATGTACTTCCGCTACACCTGGAGATTATGAATTAGATAAAACTGGTGGAGAAGTTATCGAACAAATAATTAGACCAACTGGTTTATTAGATCCAATAATTGAAGTAAAATTTGTAGAAAATCCCGTTTATGATTTAATTGGAGAAATTAAAAATGTTATTTCTAAAAATGAAAAAGCAATGGTTGTTACTATGACAATAAAAGATGCTGAAAATTTAACTACTTATTTAAAAGAACAAGGGTTAAAAGTGGCATATTTACATAATGAAACTAAAACATTGGAAAGAACAGAAATTATATATAATTTAAGAAAAGGAAAATATGATATTTTAGTAGGAATAAATCTTTTAAGAGAAGGATTAGATATTCCAGAAGTTTCTTTAATTTGTATTTTAGATGCTGATAAAGAAGGATTTTTAAGAAGTGAAAGATCTCTTATTCAAGTTATTGGTAGAGCGGCAAGAAATGAAAATGGAAAAGTAATTATGTATGCTTCAAAAATTACTGATTCTATGGAAAAAGCAATTCAAGAAACAAATAGAAGAAGACAAATACA